>WASR01000295.1 GCA_009712615.1 Methanobacterium sp.
GAATTATAGATAGTATTTTATCTTTGTCAGTCAGATCCTTCACCACGTAATCTGCACCAGCAACCAAAAGATCATGTTCGGAGAAATCCCCTGTAGCCACTCCAAGAGTGTTTACTTTTAGTTTTTGACCTCCCCAAATATCCCTTGGAGTATCTCCCACCAAATAAACATTTTTTCTATCGATGTTGCCTGCAATAGATTTAGATGCTTCTAATGCCTTCCTAACAAGCCCACTTCTTTTTAAAATCCGGTCCCCAAATCCTCCAAATTGGAAATATTGTTTTAAACCTACTTTATCTAATTTAAGCCATGCTATAGCTTCCATATTCCCTGTGACCAATCCCATAGGTATTTGGTGTTCCTGAATATCTTGAAGAAGTGGTTTAACTCCTTCAAGAACTTTGAGATCGCTCATCTTTAGTGCTTCATTGAAATTATCATGCATAACAACCATGCACTCTTCAAGGCCTGATTTTATAATATTAATATCAATATTTTCGTTTTTTAATGTTGTGCAAATTATTTTGAGATCCGTCATTCCCTGCATATTTGTCAATGACTTCGGATTCTCCACACCATAAACTTGGGTCAGGGATTTTTTAAGTGCGTTATAATGGCTGCTGGAACCAACTATCAGGGTTTTATCAATGTCAAAAAGTACCAATCTGTCCATAAATTTACTCCTTAATAGATTAATCCACCTTGGACAGCATTTCTTCAGCAGCATTTTGAGCCATTTCAATTACCATGGCCTCATCAATGGTTAAAAGTTTTTTATTCTCCATTAAAACTTCACCATTACATATCACCGTGTCAACATCCCCACCCTGAGCAGAGTATACTAAGTGAGACATTGGATTTCTAAATGGAGCCATTCGGATGGTTTTAGTGTCTAAAAAAACTAAATCCGCTTTTTTACCAACTTCAATGGTTCCTACTTCATCCTCCAGCCCAATGGCAGCGGCCCCTTTGATTGTAGCCATTTCATACACTTCTTTAGCAGGGAGCACCGATGGATCCAAAGTATTTACCTTCTGGAGTAGTGATGTGATCTTCATCTCTTCCAAAATATCCAAATTGTTATTTGAAGCAGTTCCATCAGTTCCTATAGACACACATGCCCCTTCAGCAAGTAATTTAGAAACTGGGGCAATGCCTGAAGCAAGTTTCATGTTACTTGAGGGATTGTGAGATATTTTAGTCTTACTATTGCTGATCATGGAAATTTCATCCTCTGAAAGCCAAACTGCATGTGCAGCTGTAACCTCTTCCCCTAGGAATCCTATTTCAGACAGATATTCAAATGGCCGCACACCCCTAGATTCAAGACTATCTGAAACTTCTTTTTGGGTTTCAGACACATGGATGTGGATTCTGTGTCCTGATTTGTTCGCCTCCTTTTTTACTTCCTCAAGAAGCTCTTGAGAACAAGTATATGGAGAGTGAGGACCATATGCGACCTTTATCCTTCCATCAGCACTGTTGTGACACTTATCTATAATTCTTCTGGTTTCCTTGAATTCATTTTTTCTTTTAGTTTCATCTCCAAAATCTATCATTCCATGAGATAAAACGCCTCTCATCCCAGATTCATCTACTGCCTTTGCAACATGGTCCATGAAGAAGTACATGTCGTTGAAACAGGTTGTACCAGATTTGATCATCTCTGCACATGCCAATAGTGCGCCTGCGTAACAATAATCTCCGTTTAATTCAGCCTCTGCAGGCCATATATGTTCATTCAGCCAAATATCAAGGGGCATGTCATCTGCAAGCCCCCTCATAAGTGTCATTGAAAGATGGGTGTGTGTATTGACAAGCCCGGGAATCACAAGTTTTTCGCTGGCATCAATAACTTCGTCAGCATCATTATACTCAAGATCGTTCGAAATTTCCACTATTTCATCATTTTCTATTAAAATAGAGCTTTTTTTAATTTCATCCGCAATTATAGTTGCATTTTTTATAAGGATGTTTTCTGTTTCCATGTTCACACCAATTAAAATAATTGAGGGAAGAACATAAATACCTAACAGTTCAAATTTTAGCATGTTTCAAATTAATCAATTATGATCGATGAATTTAGATAGGAGGACTTTAATGCAAATCAGAATAGCCGTACCTTCCAAAGGAAGGATAAGTGATCCTGCTGTCAAACTTTTAGCCAAGGCAGGTATAGGAATAAAAGACACTGCCAATCGAAAACTTTTTTCAGAAACCTATGACGAAGACATAAGTGTCATGTTTACAAGGGCAGCTGATATACCGGAATTTGTTGCAGATGGCGCAGCAGATATTGGAATGACAGGTCTTGATCTGATAGAGGAAAACAATGCAGATGTGGAAATACTTGAAGACCTAGATTTTGGAAGTGCTAAACTGGTATTGGCAGTTCCTGAAGAATCTGATATTGAATATACAACTGATATTTCAGATGGTTCTGTGGTTGCAACTGAATTTCCAAATTTAACCAGTAAATATCTCAAATCTAAAGGAATCAATGCAAAAATTATAGAGTTAAGTGGTTCGACAGAGATTGCTCCATTTATTGGTGTTGCAGACATAATAACAGATCTGACCAGCACAGGCACCACCCTCAAGATGAACCATCTCAAAATAATAGATACCATCCTAGAAAGTTCCATTAAACTTATCGCAAATAAGAAAAGTTTCAGTGTTAATAATGAAAAAATTGAAGCCATAAGAACTGGAATTAAGGGAGTTCTAGATGCTGAAGGTAAAAAGCTAGTTATGATGAATGTTGAGGAGAATTTCCTCGAGGATGTGAAAAAGGCCATGCCCGGACTCACAGGACCTACAGTTTCGAGTGTTTTATCAAGTAAAGATGTTGTTGCAGTCCATGCAGTTGTTGATGAAAAAGACGTTTTCAACCTTGTCAATCGTTTGAAAAAGATTGGAGCTAGAGACATTCTCGTAGTGCCAATTGAAAGGATCATCTGAGGAGATTTTGTTAATGAAACTAATGGGTTTTAAATCCGGTAAAACCGAAAAGGTTGGAATTGTTTCCGGCGAAAAATTGATTGAAATAGATTGTTCAATGATCCATGCCTTAAACAGCCAGGATATCAGTGAAATTAAACAAATGAAATTCCATGATATTTCGGAATTGGAAATTGAACCTCCTGTTAGACCTTCAAAGATTGTTTGTGTGGGTTTAAACTACAGGGATCATGCCAAGGAATTGGATATGGAACTTCCAACAGAACCCATAATCTTTATAAAACCTTCAACAACGGTGATTGGACATTTAGATGGTATAATCTATCCTAAAACTTCCACGCAAGTTGATTATGAATCCGAACTTGGAATTGTCATTTCTAAAAAAGCCCATAAGGTGGATAGAAAAAATGCACAGGAATTCATTGGAGGCTTCACAGTTGTTAACGATGTCACAGCAAGGGACAAACAAAGGGAGGATGTTCAGTGGACTCGTGCAAAAAGTTTCGACACATTTGCACCCATTGGACCGTGTATAGATACTGAAGTAGATCCCATGAATCTGAATATTTCTTTAAAGCTTAACAATGAGATTAAGCAGAATTCTAATACAAAAAATATGATTTTTAATGTCTACGAACTCGTGGAATTCATATCAAACATCATGACATTATTGCCGGGAGATATAATCTCAACTGGAACTCCTCCAGGTGTTGGGCCAATGCAAGTAGGAGATGAAGTAGAAGTTGAGATTGAAGGTATCGGTAAATTAAAAAATTATTTAAAATCTGAATAATTTAATACTTCAGTTATAT
>WASR01000095.1 GCA_009712615.1 Methanobacterium sp.
AATATATAAATGTTAAGTAATATTATGAAAGCATATATATACATATTAGACACTTTAGCGGATTGGGAAATCGGTTATTTAACTGCTGAACTAAAAAGTGGCAGATATTTAGATAAAACAAGATCTCCAGTTGAACTTATAACAATTGGAAATACTAAAGCACCTATAAATACAATGGGAGGTATTACAATTGCTCCAGATGAGACTATTGATAATATCATGTTTAATGAGGATGATTTACTAATTTTACCTGGAGCAGATACGTGGATGGAGGAGGAAAATAAAAAAATAATAGATATTGTTTCTGATATTATAGATAAAAAAGTAATTATAGCTGCAATTTGTGGAGCCACGTTCGCTCTGGCAAATAAAGGGATATTAAACAATAGAAATCATACTAGCAATGACATGGAAGTTTTAAAAATGTTTTGTCAAGAATACACTGGAGAAAATTTATATTTAAATCAACCAGCAGTTACAGACGACAATCTAATAACAGCTAGTGGT
This sequence comes from Methanobacterium sp., assembly GCA_009712615.1. Lineage (GTDB taxonomy): Archaea > Methanobacteriota > Methanobacteria > Methanobacteriales > Methanobacteriaceae > Methanobacterium_B. The sequence continues at coordinate 508 of WASR01000095.1, forward strand.
CTTAATCCCTTAGAATTTTCATATGAAGTATTAAAAAGAATTAATGTAATGAAATCAGAAACAGTTGAAGCGTGGTATCAATTGTATAAAACCAATGAATCTAAGCATTACCATGCCCTAATGGAATCACTTAAAGACGTATAAATAAATTCATTTTACCCATATAACTCTTTTAAAAGTTTTATTTTTTCTTCAGGATCAAATGTTTTGGGTAGAATTCAAATTTTTCATAGAATTTAAGAGCATCTTCGTTACCATAACTGACAAGAATCTCAAAATCTGACACATTGTGGAGTTCCATCCAATTCAAGGCACGGTTCATGAGTTTATTACCGATTCCTTCATTTCTGTATTTTCTGTCCACATACAAAGAATCGATAAAACCTTTTTCATCTACTATTGAGCTGATGCTGTATCCTAAATAGGTTTCACCATTTTTAACAATGTCCAATCTCAACTTTCCGGATTTGGCAATATTTTTCAACTGTTCTTTTCTTTTTTCAAAGATCAGATTTTGATAATCAATTGGAAAATATTTGGATTGTGATTCTAAATGGTGAATTAATTTTTTCCACATGCCTGAAATGAGTTCCAGATCCTTTTCATCAGTTTCATTGTAGGTTATCATTGGATTTCGGTTGTTGTAATTTTCTGTAAATGCCTGTGGATTCAAATTTCCTTATCTATTCATCTTCATTTTCTTGATCTACAAATGTGGCATAAAAACCATCAGTATCAGCATATATTGCTTTAAAACCAAATTGCTCAGCTTTTTTCATGGTTTTCTTAATAAAATCTCTTCCCCATGCTGTAACTGCTTCAGCACATTCGATTCTGTACCATCTAAATCTTGAGTAGCCATAAACTCCGTACATAGAATTTGCAAGTCTCTTCAGGGCCTGCTGCTGAACATCAAGGACTTGTTTTTCCCTAGGATTTTCCGCCATTTTCATGGCTGTTTTGAGTCTGACCCTTTCCTTCAGAATATTCCCTATGATGGAAGGAACAAATCCCACTGGCTTTTTTAAAAATTTATGACCCACTTCAGGGGCAGTGTAACAGTCCTCTTCGTTACATTCTACCACCAATGTGTCGGGCGAAACATTTTTTGAAATGATAATGCTCGGGTAAAGACTCCTGAAATCGAATGAAACTATGTTTCCATGTAGTCCCTTAACAGGATCCTTTACATATCCTCCTGCTGCCCTTTTACCTCGCCTTTCGGAATATTGCGAAGAAGAAGGCTTGTTGGGCACCATATCTCCAATTTCATGGGCTTTTCGAATAAGGTACCATTCAACCATTTGTCCTGTGGCCATTCTAGCAATGTCGAAAAATGGCTGACCCACTATTCGTGTGAGCTCCATACTCAGGGGTAACATTTTCTCAGCTATTTTGGTGACTGCAACTGCATCGTCCAATGAGTATTCAAAAAGTTTCCTTAATTTTTCACCGCCTTCATCCCAGTATTGATATATCTCATCACCAGGCACATCTTCTTTAACTTCATCGAAGAGTTCTTTATAAACGCGTTCAAGGGTGTATCTGTCAAGCTGCAAGTATCTGCGCATTAATAAGTAAAGATCAACGTGGATCCTCCCTTTGACCAGAGCTGAATTTGCGTAACCCTTCCTCATGAATTTTATACCCGAACCATCAACTCCTATGTTGGCCTTCACGTTCAATTTCGCTGCTCTGTCTCGAATATAGGGCATATCAAAATTATCAGAATTGTAACCCACGAGAATATCAGGATTTTCGGTTCTCACGATTTCAAAAAATCTTTGAATCATATGGGCCTCAGTTTTGAGGGTTTCAACGTATCCAAGATCCGAACTTTTGGTTGATAAAACCTTTTTCAGACCGTGATTACTGGAAATACTCATCATGATAATGGGATCTTCTTCTGCTTGAGGCATTCCCTTGGGATTTCGAACTTCTATATCAAAACTTAAGGTTTTAAGTTCTGGAAAGTCTGCTTCAACTTGAAGAGGTTCTCCTTCAATCTCAAAAATACATACATCTGTATCACAACTGAAGCTTACGGAGTTTTCATCCACACAAGTTCCATTGGCAAGAACTTGGCCCATTGGAAAAATATTCTTATCTATCAAGTAACGCCTGTAAAATGGAATATCATGTTCTAAAATATCCATGACTGAACCTAAATTTCGAATTTTATCCCTTAATTTAGGTACATCCTGTGGATGATGAAGAGTTACCTTTAAAAAGTCTTTAGTTTCACCCAAATAATTGTTTCTGGCCCATCCAACCATTTCAATGTCCAATTCGTTTAAATCTGTCATGCACTGTTCTGGATCTAATGGCAGAACATATATGTAGGGTTTGAAGTTTTTATCTAGGACTATGATGGATTGACCTTCTTCATCTCCCTCGAGTCTTCCAAACATTCTTATAACAGCTTTATCACCTTCTGTGATGTAATCTATGTCCAGAAGCACGAATTTTCTACTTTCCATGAACTTTTATTTATGCTGTGAATGTTATATAGGTTGTTAAATCATGGTTTGACTAAATCATCATAAACTCAAAAAGGGTTAAATAGGAAATTTTGAGGTAAAAAAGGAGCTAAAATCTAAATGAAACTTAAAGAATTGGATCTCAAGAAATATGACCTGAATCAGATTTCAGAAATGATTTATGAGACAGATCAAAATCTTTTCGGGACTTTTCTCGATAAAGAACCTGTTAAGGCTGTTGCAAAACTCAAAAAACTAATAGAGGCTGGTAAAAACTCTTATGGACATGAACATATTTACATTGCAGAAGATGAGAACGGCGCTATTCAGGGAGTATTGGTTGCATTTAGAGGGGATGATATCGGTTTTATTCAAGAAGCCAAAATTTTCAAGACAACCATGAATTTTAAGGATTTCTTTAAATTAACCTTCATAAAACCAGTATATGATAGTTTAACAGCATCTTCAATCCGAGATGATGACTTTTATATAGGGAATCTTGTTGTATCTGCAAATTTGAGGGGAAAAGGCATTGGTTCTAAGATAATTGAACAGTCATTCGAACTTGCAAGGGATAAAGAATGTAAAAGGGTTTTACTTGATGTGATATTTGAAAATCAAGGTGCAAAAAAACTTTATGAGAGAATTGGGTTCAAAAAATGCTGTGAAAAGAATTTATGGTGGTCAAGTAAATCAGATGGAACTTATGGAATGGAATACTCTCTTAAAAACGAATAATTAGTTCAATGG
>WASR01000047.1 GCA_009712615.1 Methanobacterium sp.
GTTGAATTGGTGGAGTGTGTTGATTTAATAATTTTAGCGTTTGTTAGTATTGCCTGTCCTTCTGGTCCCATGACCCAGTCAATGAAATTCTTAACTTCGCCCTTTGCATCGCCTTTAACAAGGAATAAGAAAGGTCTCTGTATTTTGTAAGTTCCATCTGCAATTGTGGATACAGAAGCGGAAATTCCATTTATGGATAATGCCTTTGTATCATTGTTTAAATCTGCAAATGAGCAAAATCCTATTGCATTTGGATCCTGACTTACAGCTTGTTGAACAGCCTGGGTAGAACTCTGTACTATTGCTGAGGATACGAATGAGACTTTTGTTCCGTTAGCTAATTTACCTAAAACAATGTCCTGGAATGCATCTCTTGTACCTGAACCTTCTTCCCTAACAATGACGTTGATCTTTGCATCTGGTCCTCCAACCTGATTCCAGTTGGTGATGTTTCCAGAGAAGATTCCTTTTAGCTGATCTTTGGTTAAATCAGTTACGTTGTTACTTGGACTTACAATTGCAACTACACCGTCTTGTCCGAGAGTGTACTGAGTCAAGCCTTGAGAATCATTTGCTGAAAGAGCCTTAGAAGCTGTACCTATATTTGCAGTACCATCTTGAGCGCTTTTAATTCCAACAGCTGTTCCCCCACCTTGAACCGTTATCTTAACGTTTGGGTGTTCTTTCATGTAAGCTGTAGCCAGTTGTTCAGCCACAGGTTGTACAGAAGTGGATCCTACAATTGTTACTTTACTTCCTGAACCGGGTGCAACAACCATATATGCACCTACTATCACTACTAGTGCTATAATTATTCCGATAATGTATTTTTTATCCAATTTAGTTCACCTCATCCTAAACTAATCATAACCAATGTTATGATATTTCAAATTTATAGAGTTGTTTAACACGCCTCAACCATACCTTACTCTAAAACCATATAAAGGTTACTATTTGTGTTCTAATATACACTAATTGTGTACAATATGATACTAAAATTCAATTTCTTATGGCCAAATTTTGAATATTACACAATATGTGAACATTAGAAGACCAAAGGGTTAAACTTAAATATCAGCCCCGTATTATTAATCCTTATCATGATTACAGAAGAACTTTTGAAAGGAATGATGAAATCCCAAAATCCGGGATGGAAAACAGCAATAACCAAGGTGGAACCCAACCATCTCTCAACTAGAGGTTATTCACAAGAAGATCTGATAGAAAACTACAGTTTTCCAGAAATGGTTTACTTGTTACTCCAGGGCAGTATTCCAAGAGAATAACATAAAAATATGTTTGAATCTGGGCTGGTATCATTCTGTGATCATGGAGTAACACCACCAAGCACACAATCAGCAAGGTTAATGGCATCAGCAGGATCTCCTGTAAATGCATGTATCGCAGGTGGAATTTTAGCCTTTGGAAAAAACCATGCAGGAGCCATAGAAATCTCCATGAAAATGTTACAGCGTGGAATCCAGATACAGCAGAACTACAAAAAGTCCCTGGATGAAATCAAAGATGAAATACTGACCTATTTCTCGAATGGAAACATGAAAATCCCAGGGTTTGGACACAGGTATCATAAGAAAGATCCGCGGGCTGATAAGTTAATCAAAGTAGCCAAAAAATTGGATTGTTTCAATGAGCACTGTGAACTGGCAATGAACATAGAAAATAGCCTTTACAATGAAAAAGGAATAAAAATGAATATTGACGGGGCAAATTCAGCTATTTTATCAGACATGGGTTTTGACTGGAAAGTAGGCTGTGGTATCTTCATAATAGGTAGAGTTCCAGGATTACTTGCACATGTGAATGAAGAGATGGCCTCTGAAAAACCATTCAGGAAAGTGTTTGATATGAATGGTTTATGATAAATAGAGTCTAATAAAGACCAAGCCCACAACTAAAGAATATTTTTTACTTCTAATGACAATATTCAACTTATTTTCATTTTATACAAATCAAAAAGTATATCTCAAAAAAAAGGTGTGGCATTAATTTTTCGAATGGTACTTTCCATGATTTTTTAATCGGATGATCTTCGTCTGAAGCGTTCAGGAGTTGTTGAACGAGGAATGTTCCTGTAGAATTCACCTGCTGCATCAATTATTTCCACTGAAATATCTCCAATTCTTTCAAAAGCCTTTACAACACGGGACAATGTCAAATAATAAGTGGATCTATCTTTATCCAACACATCATCCTCAGCCATTTGTATAGCTATTTGATTCAGGGCCTTCTTCTGAAGAGCATGGATTTTCTCCTCATAATCCATTACCTTATCCTTAAGGTCCAGTTCTTCGTTTAAAAAACCTTGCATTGAATATTTAACCATTTTCCTCGATGTCAAATACATTGAATTTAAAATTTCTAACATTTCAGCATCAACTTCATAACAACCATTCAACACAAAATTTGCAATGTGACAGGTGTGATCTGCTATTCTCTCTAGATCGTAGGCCACTTCACTAAATACCATGGTTTTACTGAATTCTGAGTAAGGATTAATTGAAATAACAGTATCAACACTGGATCTGATTTTTTCGTGCATGTTGTTACTTATGTAATCCATTTCCAGAGCCTTGTTAGCCATTTCATCATTGTAATTAACAAATGATTCAAAAGACATGTCAAACTGTTTACAAACATGACCCACCATGTTTTTAAGCATGTCTTTGATGAGATATGCTCCAGCATACTCCCTAGATGTTTTTTCCTCGTCAAACATCTCAGAAAATTCATCAAATTTTTTCAGATCTAGTATGTAAGCTCGTCTAACAACCCCCCTTTTAACCATGGGTTGTAAGAGCTTGGTGACATATCTTCGGGTTAAACCCAATTTTTCAGCAATTTCGTCTTGGGTTGCAGGATTATCATGCAGGATAACATCCAGTATTGCCTTCAATGTACTGTCGGATCTTTTCATTTAAGGCCCTCCATCATCATTTTTATCATGTTTTTTGGCTGACTTAGCCTTTGGATGATTTCCATCTAACCAATCATCTATTCGTTCTCCATACTTAACATTCTGTTTTTCAACATTAAAATTTTTCTTTTCTTTATAAATATCCGCGGCTTCCGATGTTATTGCAATTGCAACATAACTAATTGCAGCTATAACCATTAGCGAAATAATTATTCCCATTTCTGAATAGATTACTGAGTAAAAATCTGTTATAGGCGTATTAAAGTCAGCAAAGCCTCCAAGAAGAACTATGACACCGACAACCAGTATTATGTAACCATAGGATTTTTTGATGTACTCCTCCTGAATTATGGGATAAAGTCCCATCATTATGAGCCCTGCCCCAATGGATCTGAATAAGTTGTGGTTGGTTGCTGCTTCAAGCTGGTAAAAAACTGACCCTGGTTTGAGGTAAAGTATTGCAAAAATGTATAACACCTCTACAATCACGATCAGAACCAGAGGAAGTACGTATACAATTTTAGCTTCGAAATTTTGAGTTTCCATTTTTTCGAGTGGTTCTTTAAATAAATGGGACATTACTTGATAAAGAATTGCTCCCAAAACTGCCCCTATGACAGTTCCTCCAATTCCAAGTATTGCTGTTGCATATGCTACAATACCCGCAATAATCCCTGCGGTGACCACATCAAGTGCCTTTGACAAATTATCACTGTTAATTCTATATATATTATCTATTTATTCAACTATTTATACAATTTTTTTAATAAAAATCACTTCTTAACACAATGCTAGT
>WASR01000306.1:0-1732 GCA_009712615.1 Methanobacterium sp.
ATACAAAATTTATCAAAAGAAGTAATTGATGTTTACAACACCTAACAAGAATAACACTACGATGATGATGGGTTGATGAATTAAATAAATAACCAATGAATGTCTCCCAAGAAATGCTGAACCCTTAAAAAAATAGTTATTAGACAATTCAGGCAATTTAAACTGTCTTTTATAATTTTTATACAATATACTCCCAAAGAAAATACCTAATAAAACAATCCCAAACCATGGGAATATAGGAAAATAATCAACTGTGCTAAGAGAATTAGGTACAAATCCCAACCATATTAACCAGTTAAAGTTGAAACTTAATGTTTGTAAATAAATTCCTATGAAAATTATGAAAATTCCCGCCACTAAATTGAGATATTTTCTTTTTAAAAAAGGATAGGCAAGGATTATTGATATTCCAATAAAATGTAAAATTCCGAATATTATGAATTCTTGTGGAATGAAAATCCAAGTTATAATTGTAATGAACAAACCAAGCAAGAAAATTCTGCAACCCCTGATAAGATATTTTTTAAAGAGATTCTTATGTGAATAACATCCTGAAAGTTTTGATCTTGAACTGCTGAGCGTCAAAGAAACACCCATCAAAAATATGAATGTGGACGCAGTCATCCTTGCAAAAAACCAAAGAAATCCAGATGAAACAACCTAAGATATTACTCCAAAAAATGCCATATCAAACAGAAAATGGTAACAGATCATACACACAACGGCAATGCCCCTTAGGGAATCGACCTCCCAGAATCTTTCATTCAAATTTTGTTCCATTGTATTGACCTGCTATTTAAAACTTGATATATCCTGTTAATAAGTTGGAGTTAATATTATTTGAATAGAAACATTTCACTAAATAATGGTGAATCCAAAATTTGGATATAAAACTTTATTCAATACTATAATCATGAAAGATGCAACCCAGTATGAAACACTTCTTCTCAAACAAAGTGAAATTAAAGAACTTATAGAAATGAAAGAGGTTATTGAGTGTGTTGAAACAGCCTATACTGTGCATGCCACAAGAAATGTGCAGATGCCAGCAAAGAAATATTTATTTTTCAAAAAATACAACGGCGACTTGCGAATAATGCCAGCTTTCATAAAGAATATGGATGAAGCAGGTGTCAAATGTGTGAATGTTCATCCTGAAAATCCAGTGAAAAATAATTTACCCACTGTTATGGGGTTGATTCAACTTTTTGATCCCAAATCAGGATTTCCATTGTCTGTTATGGATGGAACATGGATAACTAACATGAGAACAGGAGCGGCTGCAGGTGTGGGAACTAAATATCTTGCTAGAAAAGATGCAAAAACTCTGGGAATTATAGGGGCAGGTAAACAAGCATTTACACAAATTATGGCGATTAAAGAAGTAATGGATATTGAAAAGGCCCATGTATTTTGTAGAACATGTTCATCAAGGGAAAATTTTGCAGATATGGCCAGGAAGCGATTTGATATTGATATTAATGCTGTTTCAACTGCTGAGGAAGCTGTCAAAAATATGGATGTTGTTGTCACTGTAACACCTGCAAATAAACCAGTTTTAAAAACTGAATGGATAACAGAAGGCACACACATAAATGCAATGGGTGCAGATGCTCCAGGAAAACAGGAACTTGAAGTTGGAATTCTTCAAAAGGCCAAAATATTTATTGATTGCTGGGAACAGGCAAGACACAGTGGAGAAATTAATGTCACTGTACTTGAAGGTTTAATA
>WASR01000306.1:1742-3719 GCA_009712615.1 Methanobacterium sp.
GGAAGAATATCAGACGAAGATATTACTTTGTTCTATTCCACTGGTTTGGCTGTTCAAGACATGGTCACTGGATGGAAAATCTACGAAGAAGCTCTTAAAAAGGGTGCGGGTACTGGTATAAATTTCCTCGATTGAAAAAAGACAACAAATTTATAAAGTTAAAAATTAAATCTTAAAATGGTGGTTATATGTATTCAAACAAGATTTCCAGAACAGATGTTCTAAATAAAATGGGTCATGTATTTGAACGTTACAGATTTCTAACAAGAACTAAGTCCTTTAAACAAGAGCAAATTCAAACCATAGATATCATCTGAATGAGATCATCAAGGTTCTAAACGATAGTTAAAGAGCCTTTACTTGTTTTTTAAAGATTTATTACTTAAATTTATTAGTTGATTAATATGCTTGATAATGTTTGGATTGGAATCATTCTTTTTACTGCTACTTCCTTCATGGTAGGCCTTTCTGGAGCAATGGTTCCTGGACCAATGCTTACCGTAACAATTTCAGATTCTCTAAAAAAAGGAGTTACTGCCGGGCCAAAAATAGTATTTGGCCATATTATAGCAGAATTCAGCCTTATCCTATTGATATTTGCAGGTTTAGGTTGGTTAATTGGATCTGGCACTGCCATATTTGTGATAGGGGCCATTGGAGGAATTATAATGGTTTTCATGGGATTTCAAATGGCAAGATCATCCGCCACAATACAGGATCTTCAGGAAAATGGGGAATCTATCAAGGATTATGGTCCAATATTAAACGGAATTCTAACTAGTGTATCAAATCCCTATTTCTTCATATGGTGGGCAACCATTGGATGGGCCTTCATGTTAAAAGGTATTGAATTAGCAGGAATATTGGGAGTCATAGGGTTTTTAATAGGACATTGGTGTTCAGATTTAGGTTGGTTTAGCACAGTGTCATTCTTCACCACCAAGGGATCCAACATAATGAAAGATAGCCATTATAAAATAATTATGAGCGTTAGTGGAATATTTTTAATGGCCCTAGGTGTTTATTTCGTGATTAGTTCTTGTGTTGTGTGATAACTTTTCACCAGCTTCTCATTTTGGTTTAAATACATTTTCAAAACTAAAATCATAACAGCATATCAATTTATTGGATAATCAAAATTCCCCAAATAACCGCCTATTTCCTATTAAACACCTTATTAATCCGTTTATGAAATGGAAATATTTATAGATTAATAAATTATATTTGTAAATATGAAAGCTGTTGTATTCGATAATTCAGGGACACTCATAAAACGTAATAAAGCATTGAAGGACCTTAGAAACGGACTTATCTGTGATTATGCGAATTCGATCCAAATTGTTGATCATAACATAAATCGTGCCCTAGTTGTTTTACAGACAGACCCTTCAAAATGTATTATTAAGGCAAAACCAGATCAGACTATACATGATTTCCTCATGAAAAATGATGTTCAATTCGATATCAGTTACTCTGATGTGGATATAGCTAAAACTGAACTGCTCAATGCCATTGAAGACGACAATTCAACTATGAAAGATGTACAAGACACATATAATGCTGTTATCGAAAAAAAATATAACGTGCACATATGTAGTGGATCGGGTTTTATCGTGAACATGAAAACAGGAAGAGTCGAATTTACAATTACAGCAGGTGGAAAGATATTCAAAGAAGTTCCAGCTGTGATTTCTGAGCTTAAAAACAGAAATATCCAAATATTCGTTGCATCAGGAGACAGGAAAGTTTCCTTGGAACAGTTGGCAGATTACATTCATATCCCTAAGGAAAATGTTTTTGATACTGCGAGTTCTAGGAGAAAAAAGGAAATTATACACAACCTTAATAAAAATTATAAGGTCATGATGGTTGGAAATAGTTCAAACGATATTTTAGCGCTTGAAGAAGCTGATGTAGGAGTACTTACACTACAACAGGGTGATGAAACGCCAGATAAAGTTTTTAAAGCAGCAGCCC
>WASR01000311.1 GCA_009712615.1 Methanobacterium sp.
GGTATAAATAGAATGAACTCTTTATGGATTCATGTTGAAATTCCATATTAAAATTCATAGTGAGGATAAGATTATACTTATTGGGGAGGGAATTGAATGAATCAAACCATTGAAACTATAAAAAATAGGCGTAGTGTAAGGAATTATCTTCCAGAACAGATAAAAAAACGATGAAATGAATTTAATTTTAGAAGCTGCTGTATATGCTCCAACAGGGCATAATGATCAGCCATGGCATTTCACAGTGATTCAAGATCCTGAACTCATCAATGAAATTAATATCGGAGCAAAGGAAGTCATGGGAAAAACAGGGGAGAAATGGCTGGAAAATCTTTCAAAAAATGAGAATTATCATATATTCCATGGAGCCCCAACCGTTGTAATTGTTTCAGGAAAGAAAAATGCAACCACACCCCATGCAGACTGTTCAGCAGCAGTTGAAAACATGCTACTTGCAGCCGAAAGCATGAATATTGGGTCCTGCTGGATTGGATTTGCAGCATTTTACTTCACAAATCCTGAAAGCTACAAAAAATTTGATATACCCGAAGAAAACGAAGTATACTTCGGTGTAACATTTGGATACAAAACAAAGAAAATTGGAGAAGCTCCAAAGAGAAATAGGAACGTGGTAACCTTCTTCAAGTGAACCTTAACATGAATGTTAGTTCCACGATCATGGAGTCCATAAAAATAGCATTGGGGGAAAATTAATGGGGAAATCCAATTTTACCGAAGTAAAAACAGGAATATATCAATTTAAAGGTGTATCAAACTTTTATTTAGTACTTGATAGTGAAAGTTTTGTGGTTGACACAGGACTGCCAGGCAAGACAGGGCAGCTTGAAAACTGCCTAAACACACTTGGAAAAAGTCCCAATGATATCGGGGTAATAGTTTTAACACACCATCACTTTGACCACACAGGGAGTTTGAATAAAATAAAACAGCTAACAGGAGCAAGAATCGCAGCTCACAAGGATGATTGGCCTTATATTTCAGGGGAAAAAAGTTATGAAGGCCCATTTTTCATGAAACCCATCACAAAACTCATGAACATAATATACAACATTAAACCAGTTAAAACAGACATGATACTGAATGACGGAGATAAAATAGCGGATTATACGGTTATACACACTCCAGGGCACACACCCGGAAGTGTCTGTCTTTACAACCCTTTAAACAAAGTTCTATTTGTTGGAGATAATATGAGTTTTAACAAGGGTGTTTTAAATCCACCATCTGGAAGACTCCTCCCAGACCCACTAAACTACAGAAAATCCATGGAAAAACTTGGAGAGATTGATGTGGAAACCATCCTAACAGGCCATGGAGAACCAGTGACCACAAATGCTAACAAGTTAATTAAAGAACTCCTGGTAACACTGAGCGGATAAAATGAAATATACAAAGGAATTTGTGAATTCTTCAGACGGCACTGTGGTGGGTTACAGAAAACTGGGAAACGGCCCCGGACTGGTTCTTTTACATGGTGGAGCTAATTCATCCCAACATTTCATGGAACTGGGAAATTACTTGTCCAAGAACTTCACAGTTTACATTCCAGATAGAAGGGGAAGGGGTTTAAGCGGCGATTTCGGTGACCATTATGGTATGGAAAGGGAAATTGAAGATCTAGGTGCTGTACTCAAAAAAACAGGAGCAAAAAATATATTTGGACTCAGTTCTGGTGCTCTAATAGCACTAGAAGCTGCATTGAACCTTCCAATTACTAAAGCTGCAATATACGAACCTCCACTTGACATTGATAACAATGTTATGAGCATCATGTCATTCATGGAACGTTTTGACAGGGAAATTGCAGAAGGAAAAATAGCAGCAGGAACTGCAACCATGACAAAGGATTTTGGAAGCCATTTTGGACTTCCAAAGATAATTACAGGATTGCCCCATTTTCTACTTGAACTAACCTTCAAAATATTTTTCAAAACAGAACGGGTCAAGGATGATGAAGTATCATTTAAAGTGTTAATACCAACTTTTCATTACGACTATGAGTTGGTTAAGGAAGAAAGTGGTCAGGTAGAAAAGTTTAGAAATTTGAAGGCGGAGATTTTACTAATTGGTGGAACTGAAAGCCCATCATTCTTAAAGAAATCCATGAAAAAACTTAAAAATACCATTCCAAATGTTGAACAAGTTGAAATTAAAGGTCTTTCACATACGGGTCCGCTTGTAACAGGTAATCCTAAGTTAGTCGCAGAAAAACTGATGGATTTCTTCAGTTCATGATTATTAAGATTTTGAAGATCGTGGAAAGGATAGGAATTTTATAGACCAAAGTTTAAATTTTTGTCAAAAAAGTGTTAATTTTTGTCCTACCTGTTTATTTCCTTCAACATTTCACTTGAAAATTTCAGTACCTTTGCACTGTTTTTAAGGCGTTGTTCGTTGTGATGGTTGTATACAGCCATTTCAATAGCACTTCTTAAACCCATGTCCTCGTAGGGTTTGATTATGTAACCGTAGGGTGCTGTTTTTTTGGCTTTTTCCAAGGTATCATTATCGTAGTAGGCTGTTAAATATATGACAGGAATATCACTTTTTTCCATGATCTGGTCTGCTGCCTGTATTCCATTCATGTTTCCCTTGAGCATTATATCCATGAGTATCAGATCTGGAAACAGTTCATCAGCTTTTTTAATAGCATCTTCTCCTGTGCCCGCAATTCCTAAAACAGAGTAACCCAACCTTTCAAGCCTCTTTTTTAAATCTGCAGCTTCTATAAATTCGTCTTCAACAATTAGAATATTTGCGTCTAAAATAAATATACCCCCAAAGGATCTATTTAAGTGAAATTACAATTCACAGTACTAATTATGTTGGCTACAATAATTAAATATTTTGATTAATTCTTGATTAATGAGAATTTTTATTATTATTTCCTTGATCTGGGCATAAAATTCTTCCAGTTTTTATACTAAACCATAAAAATCAGTTCATTTTCTTAATAACCCTAAAAAAATGTGTGGTATCATCCAAACAATTTGTATAAAAAATTCAGAATACTGTTGAATATGGATTCAGATTTTTTATCGACATATCCACTACTATTACCTGTTACACTGGTTTTTACTGCTTGTAAACATATTGATGTTCCATTACTAAGATTTTTTTCTATGATGGAATCGTCATTAGTTTGAATCCAGCTATCCCAACTTTTCGAATCTTCAATTTTCCCATTTTCCATTAAACTATTCAGATCTCCACTAACATGGCTTGCAACAGGGGTGAATTTTTTAGCATGATCTTCGTATTTACTGTGCAGTGAAGAGGATTCACCACTCACTCCGTGTGGTGCTGAGAAGGTGTCTGATATATAATGACATGCCACACCATAATCATAACTGGCATTTTGATAGTCACCTGCATCGTATGCAGTTTTACCCAAATTTAACCAGTAAACTGATTTATTGTAACTTTTTGGATAACTGTGATAGGTGAAATCATGAAATATTTCATCAGGATCGTTGGATGCATTTTCCATGATCTCAAGATTCAAATTCCTTTGAACATAGGATGGCAGGCCATGGTAAACTACATCCACAATCTGAGAATGGGTTTCCCAGCTCCAGGCATCTGAAGAGGGCATCATTATCAACAAAGAAATCATAAAAACCGTCATTAAATTAAAGATTTTATTAAAATTCATAAATCATCACATACTTATTTTGTTAATATTAAAT
>WASR01000052.1 GCA_009712615.1 Methanobacterium sp.
TTCTTTTAACAAAAATAACTGTATTAATATTTTTGATAATTTCAGTAGTTTGCTTCTCGATACTGACATTTTTTATCTTAAATTGGATCTAAAAAAAATTATAACACATCAAAAATTTAGGGTTTCAAAAATGAAAATTGCAATCATATCTGTAACAAAAAATGGAAAAATTTTAGGAGAATCATTACAAAATAAACTCCGCACTGACAACACAATAATCAAAGTTGAAATTTTCCATAAAAATGTTAAAGAAACATTAAGCAGTTCTTTTAATAAATTTGACTGCATTATAGGGATAATGGCCACAGGAATAATGGTTAGAAATATTTGCCCCCTCATAAAAAACAAGGAAAAGGATCCAGCAGTTCTAATTATTGATGAAAATGGCAAACATGTAATTAGTTTATTATCCGGACATTTAGGTGGTGCAAACAAATTAACCCACAAAATAGCAGATATAATTGGATCAGATCCAGTGATTACCACTTCAACGGATATAAATGACAAATTGGGTGTTGATTGCCTTGCAAACAAATATTACTTTAAACTGAATCCTGTGTCAAACATAAAATCAATCAATTCATACCTTATCAACAATCAAAAAGTGTGGATAGATTACAGTTCCAACTACGAATATTTATGGAATGATAGCGAAGTATCAAGTACCTATGGAAGAGGAAATAATCATTCAAATAAACTATTAGTTTCAAATGGAATTGTGAATCTGGAATTAATTGAGAAAAAAATTGTCATTGGACTAGGATCAAGAAAGAACATAGGTACTGAAAAGATACTTAAAGCAATTAATTTAGCAATAAAAAATTTAGATATACCTATAGAACGAATAAATACATTGGCAACAGGTGAAATGAAGAAAAATGAGCATGGAATTTTAGAAGCCGCTAAACTAATTAAGAAACCATTGAAAATAATATCTGAATCCGAATTGAAAAACTTTACCAATCCAGACATGAATGATTCTGAATTTGTAAAGTCAAAATTTGGAATAGGTGGGGTATGTGAACCATCATCTCTCATTGAAGCCGGAAAAAACTCCAGACTCCTATTGAGAAAATTTTCATATGATGGAGTTACAGTTGCAATAGCACTGTCCTCAAATTGATACTTTTCAAAATATTTAATCAACCAAAACCTTTTTAATCAGAAGGTATAAAAACACGTGGATATAACTCTTTAGTATTAAATAAATTAAATTTAAATTTTTAACATTTAATTTAAATGGAGGCAGAATTATGAGTCAAGACGCTTTTGAACGATGTAATCAAATTTTACAACATATAACTGAAGATACTAGTGTTCCTAGAAATATTAGAAGGGCTGCAGAAGAATCAAAGGAATTACTATCTAAAGATGATGATGAACCAACAGTAAGGGCAAGTACCGTAATTTCAATTTTGGATGAAATTAGTAACGATCCAAATATCCCTATTCACGCAAGGACACTTATTTGGAACGTTTTAAGTGAATTAGAATCAATTAGACATTAACATTTTTTTTACAAATTGAATTTTGGCACTATCTTCTACAAATTCTGCAAGGAGAGTTGCCTCATCTAAATTTTTACCCACTGCTACCATTCCATGGTCTTTTAAAACAACAACATCTTGATTTGATAAACCATCTGAAACAGCCTTTGCAAGATCAGAACTTCCAGGTGGATGGTAGTCCACAGTTTTAAGGAATTCTTCATTAATAGGGCCAAAACCTTCAAATCTTTTTATTTTTTCATCAGAAAATGAAAAACCTGTTGTTATTGGAGAATGGGTGTGTACAACAGCACCAACATCATTCCTTAATTTATAGATATTTATGTGCATTTCTAATTCTGAAGTTGGCACGTGATCTGTACTTGATACAACATTTCCATCGAGATCAACCAGTACTATATCTGTTTCTTTCAAAGTCTTGAAAGAAGATCCGCTGGGGGTAACAGCAACAACATTCAAACCATTTTTCACAAACTTCACACTTATATTTCCTGATTTACCAGGAACAAGTCCCTTATTATAAAGTACATGCGAAGTTTCTACCATATTTTTAACTACTGTTTCATGATCCATTAATAACACTCTCAAAAAAATAATCTAAGAATTTACTTAATTATGTGAATTTAAGAACTTTTAGAACACCCCTGTTTAGAACAGGAACCTCTCCACATGTTGGCATGATGTTGTAAATTTTCTGGAACTCTGTTTGAGATTGGAACGTTCCAGAGTTTATCATGTGTATGCCTTTATGTTTCTTGTACGCATTAATATGAACATGTCCAGTATGGAAGATGTCGGGAATTTCTTCAATAACAAGATGATCCTCAAATTCAGAAGCAAGAGGAGTTCTTTCTCCGTATATAGGAGCTAAATGCCTTTTTTCAATTAACTCTTTCATGATCAAATCTGAAGTCTGGTGAGAAAGACCGTTAATTGTCATGGCCAAATCATCAAAACTTCTACCATGGTATATGAGTGTTTTAAACCCATCAAGACTAACCAGAGAAGGGTTACTCACAAATTCAGCATTTTTAAGCTTGTAAAGATCTTCAGCATAATTTTCTGGAATTGCAGGTTGAGGTTCAGCTAAACGACATGCATCGTGGTTTCCAGGAGCAATTATCATTTTAACATTATCAATTTGCCCTAATAATCTTGCTGCTTCTTCATATTGTTCATATATATTTTTAATGGTAAGTTCTTCTTCTTGATGCGGATAAATACCGATTCCATCCACGACATCACCAGCCACAACAAGGTAACGCACATCATTTGCTATTTCTTGCTGTGTTTCGTCTCCAAAGTCACCATTTAACCAGTTTACAAAGTTGTTGAAAGCTTCTTCTTGGAAAGTGGAGCTACCAATATGAATATCTGATATAAAAACAGCTGAAAAATCCATTGTTTTTTCTTCAATTCTCGGCACACTAGGATGGATTAATTCTGATGCAATGACTAATGTTCCCTTTTTACTCCCAACAACTCCTATAACTTCGTCTTTGACAATGGATTCTGCTTGTTCAAATAGGGTATGATTTTCGTTGTGTATGAGTACTGTTAGTTCTCCGGTTTCATCTTCAATTTCCATAATTTTATGATTATTTTTGGTGTTTCTTATGTCGTTCACCATACCAACCACATTTACCACACCATCACGGATTCCAGCTTCTTTTATCGGGCCACTTTCCCTTAATCCTGGTTTTTTTATTAACATGGCTTTGAGCTTTTGGAAACGACTGTTGAAATAGGCTGTAAAGTCTTTTATTTCTCCATTAGTGTATGATTTTTTACTAGCATCTTTTAATACATGAAAATCCAGGGGAATATCCATGAGTTTGCTTTGTGGCATTTTCACAGCTTCATTATGAGTTTCATAACTGGTTTCCATATCAGATTTTAGTTTTGACTCAGGGGCTTGATAGTTTGATAGGTATTGTTGAAGAAAATTATCAACCACGGATTCAGTTAAAACAAAAAAGTCTTGGTTTGAATGTGATATATCTTTTATCAAGGAATCTGCAATTTGAACGGAATTTTCTTGTCGAATAATCTTTTCATAGGCAGAGTCATCGATTAGAAGTTCTGCATTTGTAAATTTCAAAAGTATGTCTTCTTTCATAGGATCCCATTATCAAATATTTTTATACACAACTACAAATAACATTATTAAAACTATATTTATAATCCTAATTATAATAG
>WASR01000225.1:0-2157 GCA_009712615.1 Methanobacterium sp.
CAAGGCCCGTTCGCTTTTTCGCAACGCGGCGGGGCTGGGGCATGGTCCCGCGCATCATCGGCTGGGCGCCATATTTCAAACCGGCACCGGTGTCGACGCCGATGCGACGGAGGCTGCCCGCTGGTTCCGCAAGGCCGCGGAACTTGGCGTCGCCGCTTCTCAGATTGCCATGGGCGATCTTCTCCAGAGCGGGCTGGCGGGCGAGGGGACTCCGGAGGATGCGCGTGCGTGGTTCGAGATGGCGGCCCGCCGCGATCATCCGGAGGCCGGGGCAAGGCTGGCGGCGCTTGACGCTGCATTCCGCGAGGGTGTTCAGCCCAAGGTCTGATCGCGATAGAGGTCGATATGACGGGCGGCCCAGTCGGTCACCGCGGGTGGCATTCGGAGAGTCGCCTGCAAGCGATGCCACACGGTCCCGTTGCCCGCAAGCTGCATCATGATCGCGGCCAGGGCGGAGGAATCGCCGGTACGGAAATGAAAGCCATCCAGGCCCGCCCTGACTTTTTCGCGCATGCCGCCGATGTCGCCGCACAGCACCGGGCGGCGATGGAGCAGGGCTTCCTCGATGACCAGCGGCGCGTTCTCCCACCAGATCGACGGGACCACCACCCAGTCGACTCCGGCCATCCGTTGGGGCAGCTCTTCCTGCCGGTAGCTGCCGGCGAAGGTGACGCGTGCGCCATGGCGGGCCAGGGATTGGGCGATCCGGTTGCGGAAAAGTTCATCGTTGGTTTCAAGTCCGGCGCCGTGAATGATCAGCCGGGGACTCGCCCGGCCGGCTGAGGGAAAACTGCGAAAATGGTCAAACGCCGCCAAAAGGCAATCAAGCCCCTTGAAAGGATGCATCTGTCCAAAAAAACCGAAAACATTAAACGTCGATGGCTGCGTGGGACCGGCAGGGGGCGGCGACGGGGGCGAGAAAACGGTGTTTTCGATGACGTGAATCCTGTTCGGGTAAAGTCCCCAATCGATATAGCGGTCGCGTAGAAAGGAACTGGGCGCTATGAACGCGTTGACCTGACCGAAATGTTCCAGGATGTGGCGGCGGCGGTCGAAGAACCGCTTGGCGCTGATGGCTTCGAAACATTGGGCGCAGTCGGTGTCGTCTGGATGCGAACAAAGTCCGAAAGTTCCGGTCTTCACCATCAGTCCATAGTGATGACATATCGCCGCGAACTCGTGCAGAGTAACAACGATTTTAATTTCTTTCCTAAATTTTCTGGTTGCGGCAATCAATTCAAGGCCGATGTCGATGTAGTGGTGAAAATGTACGATATCCGGTTTTATATTATTTAGAATACTTAAGAAGGAATCTCGCACGTCATCTGTGCGGTGGGTGAAAAGAAAGCGATCAAATTCACCGCCATGGAGAAGATATTCATCTTCCCGGTAGGGGGTGATGATGGTGCCGGGGAACACGGAGGCAGAGCCATGCGCTGGGGCAAGAAAGCTGACGCCGGCATATCCGGCCATTTTCAATGCTTGGAACAACGCATAGGCGGCTATCTCGGCCCCTCCGGAGGAAAAATCGGGGTGTCCGTGTGCGACGATCAGAATGCGCATGACGCTTCCGCCCGCGACAAAATTGAAACAACTTGTAACATTTCGAAATTGCTCGTGATTAAATTAAACTGGAACGATTGCTTTCAATATTACTAAATGAGTTACCCAACAACAAAGACATGGCGAGCAAAAAATGGCATCAATCACTGGCGCTGGTGGTTCTACGACCGCCGTATCACTTTCGTCTGGCCATGAAAATGTCACGAACGTCGGTTCGACAAGCTCGGGTTCGTTGAGCCTGTCGTCGATGACCAGCTTTGCCGGAACACAAGCGACGACCCAGCATGCGGCCTCCACGTCGGGGGCGGGCGGGAATCTTGTGGTGCATTTCCAGGACGGTTCGTCCATTACCGTCGTCGGTGTGAACCATATCGACACAAGCTTTGTTCACTGACCACACGAGATCTTCAGTCAAGGCCAGGCGGTTTGACATCCGAGGACATTTGTCCGAAGCGGTTTCGGCGCCCTGATGGGGGCCGAAACCGTCTTATTCGCATCGGCCTGATGGCCCCGGGGAGGGTGGCCCTGCGGGGAGCGCCGGTCCGGAAGCCGTGGAGGGGGCGGAGTGAGCGTCTAGGCGGAGGTCTGGTTGTA
>WASR01000225.1:2168-3691 GCA_009712615.1 Methanobacterium sp.
CCGGATCCCTGGGGATATGGCGCGAGCCCCTATGAAAGCTGGAAATTCGCGCTGACCCTTTCCTCGCTGCCGGTTCGAAAGGCAAGGCTGGCGGTAGACCTCGGCTGCGCGGAAGGGCATCTCACCGCCCTTTTGGCACCCAGAGTGGAGAGGCTGTCCGCGGTTGACATCTCACCGGTTGCCCTCGAACGGGCGCGTGACCGTTGTGCCGGATTTCCCAATACCGCTTTTACTGAGTGCGATTTGCTTGACTACTCTCTGCCAGAGGGAACGGATCTGGTCGTTTGTAGCGAGGTTTTATACTATTTGTCCCGAACAAAACTGAAAGTTATCGCTACAAAATTCGTACGCAATCTGAAGGTTGGCGGACATGTCTTGCTCGCCCATGCCAACATGATTGTCGACGACTCGACCCGGACAGGATTTGATTGGGGGCATGACTTCGGCGCTTTGACCATCGGCTCAGTCTTTCGGGGCACACCCGGCCTTGTTCCTGTCAAAGAGGGGGTAACGCCCCTGCTCACCATTCAGCTTTTTCGGCGGGAGGACCGGGCCGGACGAACCACGCCTCCGGAGCCGATCGAGATTCCCTTGCCGCCGGATCTGGTCCTGCCGGTTGAACTGGAACGCACCATACTCTGGAACGGTGCCCTGGCGACCCGTGCCGAGGTGCGGGAAACCGAAATGGCAAGTGCCGTTCCGATCCTGATGTACCACAGCATTGCCGATGACGGTCCGGTGGAGTACGCCCCTTACCGGACATCCACGGCGGCGTTCAGGGATCAGATGCGTTATTTGCGTCGCCAGGGCTACCACTCCGTCTCGCTGGAGGAATGGGTTTCGGCGATCGAGGCCAACCGCCCGATACCGGGCCGTCCGGTCATCATTACGTTCGACGACGGTTACAAAGACTTCCTTGAAAACGCTCTGCCCATTCTGGAGCGGTCCGATTTCCACCCGTCAGTCTTCGTTGTGACGGAGTCGGTGGGCGGGATTGACGATTGGGAGCCCAGGTCGCAACCGCTCGCCCTGATGAGTTGGGCGGACCTGCGTGAGGTGATGGCGCGCGGAATGAACATCGGCAGCCACACTGTGCGGCATCCCGATCTCCTGACCGTGTCCGAGGACGAGTTCCGGTTGGAATGCGATCGTTCCGCCAAACGGCTGTGGGATGAACTCGGCAGGCAACCGACGGTGATCGCCTATCCCTGGGGGAGGAGTCATCCCGTCGCGCGTGAGCTTCTGGCCGAATACGGCTATCGGATTGCTCTGCGCTCGTGGGGCGGGGCCAGCCCCCTTTTTGACGATCCTCGTAATCTTTCACGGGTGGCAATAGGTTCGGATACTCTTGAGAGTTTTATCGAGAAGCTCAGAGGGCCGTTTATCCCCGATCCCGACGACTATCCGTTGCCGCCGGGATGGCGGGACGGCGTCGATGTGGCCGGGGCCGCCGCTTCGGATGCCACTGACGATTCCGTCGGCTTTGCCGATCGCGATTCCGTCGGCTTTGCCGATCGCGATTC
>WASR01000173.1 GCA_009712615.1 Methanobacterium sp.
GACAACAGACCTTCGGAGGCCGGCGCGGCAAAGTCTGCGGAGGGCAACGTCTCGCCGGCAACAATGTCGCCCGGCACGAGCCCCGCGCCGGCGCCAATCCCCGGTGTCGCGGCGTTCCCGAACAGATAGGAACCGGCTTGGCTCAGATATCCGCCCTCGCCTGTGATACCCAAGCCCTGGGAGCCAAAGATGCTTGATCCGCTGATCGAAGGACCGCCGAACCACCCCGACACCGTATTGGCGGTACTCCCCACATTGAGGAGGCCACCAATACCAGACGAACTGTCGCCCCCCATCAGTCCGGCGGCCGTCCCTCCCAGTGAAGCGGCGTGCCCCCCGACGACCTGGGCGACGATGGGGACGACGATCTCAGTCTTCAGAAACTGCGCCGCCATCTGGCCGATGAACGTGTCGAGCATCGAATGCCAGGATTTCAGCATTTTGTCCCATGCGCTCGTCCCGTTCTTAAGCGCGTCGGTGATGCCATTTCCGAGTGAATTGGCAATCTGGTCGGAGACCTGCTGAATCTCGCGCTGCTGCTCCTGGTAGGCCTTGGTGATGTCCTGGACGCGTCCCTTGACCTCGGCAAGTTGGTCGGCCTGAAAGATCAAAGACGATTTCGTTGCAGCGTCGATGTTCGGGAACTGCTGCTCGATCTGGAGCCGCTGTTTCAGCGCCTCAACTTCCTGAGTACGAACCCCCTTTGTCTGTGTGAGGATGTCAAGCTGCTTCTGAGCAACGTCAGTTTCATTTTGCAGATTGCGGCCATAGTCCGACGCTGCCGAAATCTCTTTTTGATATTCGATCTGCTGGCGAAGATTATCATTGACAGCCTGCTGTGCAGGAGAAACGCCGGCCAAGACGTCCTGGTAATGGCCCGTCTGGGTAGCGAGATCGGCAATGGCCGCGGCGCCCTGCTGGTGGGCATCCGCGGTCATTTTGGCGAGATCGAGTTCCTGTCGAAGCTTGTCGCCTGTGCTCGCGTCGATATTGCGCTGTTTTGCGGACGTGACCGCGTCATAGGCAGCCCGAAGAGCATCTTGGTTGATCGCACCGTTTTGCGCGACCGCAGAGGCAATCTGATTTTCCGCATCGGCCTGCTGCTGGGCGAGCCAACCCTTTCCGATCGCCGCGGTAAGCCGGTCCTGGGCATCCGCTTGCAGCCCGACATTCTGGATTGTCTGCCGCGCAGACTCCGCATTGGCTTTTGCCTGGGCAGCCGCAGATTGGGCATCGGACTGCGCTTTCTGATAGGCTTGATCCGCGGCGTTCTGATCGGTCGTCTGCGACACGATGCCATCAATGCTGTTTAGTTCTCCGCCGGTAAGCGGGCGCTTCACCGATGATTTCAGACTGTCAACAATTTGTTGCTTTTGAAGCGCCGCGTCGCGCGCCGGACCCGGGACGTTCGCCGCTTTGATGTCGAGCACCTTTTGTAGGTTGGCGACGTAGGTTCCAACGGGATCGGATGCCTTCAAAAAGGCGTCCGTCTGCTCCTGGAGAGCCTGATTGAAGGCTTCCGCCCCCATCGTGCCCATCTTGTAAAGGTCAAGAATGTGTTCGTAATTTTTGGTGTAGGTCGCGAGCGCAGCCGTAGCCGGATCATATTGCGCCGCAAGCTGTGTCGCGCTCGATGTCGCCCAGGCGTAGGAGCCATACGGGTCACCGTGGAGCGCCGAGCGAGTATCAACGCCCGGCTTCGGCATATTGTCCGCGATCGTCGCACTCAGGTTTTGCAGGTGCTCGCGTACCTCGTCCGCCTGATGGGTCCCGAAGATCTTGTCCACCCATGACGTGGTGGTCAAATTGACCTTCGCCCAGCTCTCATCGACAGTGTTCCAAAGGACCGAAAATCCCTTCTCGATATCGGTAATACCCGCCGACATCACGTCCCTACCGGCGTGGCTGAAGAGACCCGCCCCCCAATTGAATCCGGCCCCCAATTGTTTAAAGCCGCCGCCAATCTCAGCAAAGCCACCGCTCATCTGGCTTTGGAAAAGCGTCGGTGGCTGGTGGTCGCGCAGATCCTTGAACTTCGCAATCATGTCGTCGGTGGCCGCTGCATATGCCGCGGTATTGGCGATATTCGCCCTCGTCTGCGCGTCTATGCGGGAATAGGCATCAACGGCCCCATCGACGCCTTTGATTACCTCGGCACTGCTATCCCCCAGCAGCTTTTGAGCAAGGGCTGTCTTTTCCGCTCCATCCTGGTATTGCGACAACGTGCCGGCCACGGCAAGGAAAACAGACTGCACATCGTTGCCGTTTTTCCCGACACTTTCCAAGTCGATCCCCATCTCACGCATGGTGATCCGGGCTTCTACCGCCTGGCTGCTGGTATCAACCAAGGTCTTCTGGAGACCGGTCAGCAGATGTTGGGTCGTATCGGCGGACAGTCCCGACCCTTGCAGCCCTGTCGCGAGGATGCTGAAGTTTTGGGCAGCAACGCCCGTCGTGGTCGAAATGTCGTTCAGTTGGTGGCCGGTGGCGACCAGCTTTTCCATATTGTCGAGGATGCCGCCGGTCAGCACCTCCTTGGCCCAAAGCCCTGTGGCGTCCGCGGCAGCAAGGAGCGCGTCTTTTGCCGCCATCACGCCCACCACCACGCCGGCAGTGACGCCGACCAAGGCAACACCAGCAACGCCGGCAGCGACCCACCCCGCGGTGCTCATGGAACTTGCGTCTGACGAGTCCTGCTGCGCCTCCGATAGCTCGCGGTAACGGTCAACGGCTTGGCTCAAGGCGTCCGTATGTGTGCCGATAGCGTCGGCCGATTTTGATGCCAGTCCGGAGAGAGCGTCGAACCCCTCGGAGACCTCCGAAATCCGACCAGACAACTGGGCCGCGCCCGCCGCCAGCGGATCCATCCCAATCGAATCGAAGGCCAAGGACGCCGCTCCGGCGGCCCTGGCCGTCATGTCGAGCTTGGATGAGATTCCGGAAAGATGATCTCCCGTCGTTGACAGCCCCTGTGCCAACGCATTCAGGTGCTCCCGCCAGGCATCTTGCTTGGCACCCATGGTGTCGAGCGATTTTGACGTCTGGTCGAACTGCGATCCAAGGCCCGCGATTTGGGCCTTGGCCTGGTCGATCCCCTCAAGCTGAGAGCGGACGACAAGCGTGTTGATCCTGGTCTGGTCAGCCATTATTCCTCCTTTCTCGCCCGCTCTTCGCTTTCGGTCTTTTCAGCCTTGGTTTTGAAATATTCGTCATCGGCGGCCCGGATCATCCGGACGAGGCTGTCGAATTCCTCGCCGGAGATTCCCTTGCGAACAGCAAACCTGTCGATCGATGACCACGGAATTGGCCCCTCTCCCATGCCGACCGAGCGGTCAGCACTGAGCTGCCAAAAAATGTTCAGATAGAGATTTGAAAGAGGGGTCGGTTTGGGCCGGTCCCGCAATGCCTGCGGAATGTCCTCGGGATCGTCTTTGGCGAGACCGATCAGGAACGCGAGGTGGTCTCCCCACTGGATCTGCCAGCGGACTTGCGCCCTGAGTTTTTTTCCGTCACCGATTCCGAATACTTCCGGTAATTCGCGGCGACCGATGCCTTTTGGAGGACGACGGCCGCGAAATCCTTCATTTCCTTGTCGAGAAGGATCTTTTCCGCCTCATCGACGCTATAGGGAACGTCATTCCCCTGATCGTCCTTGACCCCCTCCCACCCGATCAGAACGGTTT
>WASR01000362.1:0-4991 GCA_009712615.1 Methanobacterium sp.
GTTTAGGGTCAGTAATGGACCTTTCCAAATTTAATACTCAAGTTACGTTCCATGTTAACCATTAGAACAGCTGTAGCTATTGAGTTTAGTTTTGATTGAGAAGTATCTGCTCTAGATGTCAGTACTATAGGGGCACTAGCACCCACAACAACACCTGCAAGGTCTCCTCCTGTCAAATAAACATGTGCCTTACAAAGCATGTTACCTGCTTCTATTGATGGAACAACAATAACATCTGCTTTTCCTGCAACAGGTCCTCCAATTCCTTTATGTTTTGCAGCCCAAGGACTTATTGCATTATCCAGTGCCAAGGGACCGTCAATTATTTTGTCACTGAATTGTCCTCTCTGACTCATTTTAGCCAGAACTGCGGCATCAATTGTTGATGGCATTTTAGGATTGGCAAGTTCTATTGCAGTTGTTATTGCCACTTTAGGATCTTCAATATCGAATATGTTTGCAAGATATATTGAATTTAATATAATGCTGCATTTGGTTTCAAGATCAGGGTATATGTTAACAGATCCATCAGTAACAAACAGCATCCTGTTTAATGCTGAACTTTCGAGAACATAAACATGGCTCATGATCTTTCCAGTTCTAAGGCCTTTATCTCGATCTAGAACTCCTCTTAAAAAATCATCGGTATTCACGAACCCTTTCATGAGTATATCTGCCTTGTTGGTTCTGACAAGTTCCACTGCAGTAGCCACAGCTTTAATCTTATTTGGCTCGTTATAAATTTTGTTTTCTTTAATATCTAAACTAAATTCTTTAGAAATATTCAATATCTTTGCTTTGTCACCCACAAGGATATAATCAGTTATACCAAGTTCTTCTGCCATATGGACAGCTTCTAATACTGTTTTATCATGGGCAACTGCCACTGCTATCTGTTTTTTTGGGTGTTCTTTGATTTTCTCAAAAACCTGCTCAAACTTGGTGATCAAATTTATAACCTCCACTTATCCAATCTTTACAGAATGATTCATATTAAATTCACAAACAATGTTTCTAGAGTTCTTATGTTCTAATTCTTGTTCACTCGAACTTCTTTCATGGTTATTATGTTGTTGATTATATTTAACACTAACAACTACAACATCAGTAGATTTTTAAGGGTTGACTATTCCCTGAACCTTATTTTAAAATTTTACAATATAGAAAAATTTAAATATAGATTTATGATTAAACTATGATTTAACTTTTTTAATAATAATGAAATATTTGGTGTATGGGGAGGTGAGAGAATGGTATTGGGAATTAGTGATCCCTGGATTTCTGCAGCTTATGTGGGATGTATTTTAGCAACGCTTTTATGTGTAGTTTATGGTATTTTAAACTGGAACAAGGGCGATGAAGAAGAACAGGCCCAAATTTCGGAAGAAATCAAATGGCACGAAAAAGAAAAAGAGATGGAAGAAAAAGAATTAGGATTATGGGATGAAGAAGATTATTAGGGGCTTGATCTTATGGATTTATTCATATTAAGCATAGTCGTATTGATATATTTATTAATGGTCGGTTATGTGGGCTATGTTGCCTGGAAACGGACCAAAAGTTCTGAAGATTATCTTGTTGCAGGGAGAAATACTCATCCATACATTATGGCTTTGAGTTACGGCGCTACCTTCATAAGTACAGCTGCCATTGTTGGTTTTGGTGGAACAGCCGGTGTTTATGGGATGGGTTTGCTGTGGTTGACCTTCTTGAATATCATTGTTGGAATTTTCATTGCATTTGTGTTCTTTGGTAAGAGAACCAGGAAAATGGGACACAATCTAAACGCGTTAACATTTCCTGAATTTCTATCAAAGAGATTTAATAGTCGTTTTATTCAATATTTTAGTGGTATAGTAATTTTTGTAGCAATGCCTCTATATGCATCGGTGGTTTTAATTGGTATGGCCAGGTTTGTTGAAACCACATTGGGAATTAACTACACATTTGCACTCATTGCGATGGCAATAATTGTGGCAGTGTATGTAGTTTTTGGTGGAATAAGAGGTGTTATGTACACTGATGCGCTTCAGGGAACTATCATGTTCTTTGGAATGGCATTTTTACTTGTTGCAACCTATTGGCTCTTGGGAGGAGTTATACATGCAAACGAACTTCTTTCAGGCATGTCTGCAATGGTACCTAAGGCAGCAGCTGCTACAGGTGCAACAGGATGGACTTCAATGCCCATAACCGGCAGTCCCTTCTGGTGGACACTGGTAAGTACCCTTATATTGGGTGTTGGTATTGGTGTACTGTCACAACCACAACTTGTTGTCAGGTTCATGACAGTAAAATCCAACAGAGAACTTAACAGAGCTGTCTTAATTGGTGGTGTGTTCATAGCCATGATGACAGGAACAGCATTTATTGTTGGTGCATTATCAAACGTTTATTTCATGCAACATTCAGGACAACTTGCTATACAGGCAGCAGGAGGAAATGCAGATAAGATCATACCACTTTTCATATCTACGGCAATGCCGTTGTGGTTCGCATATATATTCATGATAACTCTGCTTTCTGCAGCCATGTCTACATTGAGTGCTCAGTTCCATTTACAGGGAACAGCGCTTGGTAGAGACATATATCAGGCTATTGCAAGAAAAACTGGTGGTTCTTCAGTTGGAGTCGCAAGGATGGGTATAGTTATAGCTGTTGTTATAGCAGTTATTCTGGGCCTGATACTGCCTGCAAATATAATTGCAGTTGGAACAGCAATGTGGTTCAGTTTAACAGCTGTAGCATTCCTTGCAATGTACGTTTGTGCACTATTTTGGAAACGAACAACCAAGGAAGGAGCAATCGCAGGATTGGTTGTTGGAACGTTCTTCACTGCATTTTCCTACATGTTCATAAACCAAAAGGCAGCTGAAGCCCTTGGAATTTGTAAAGCATTGACTGGTAAAGTGGTCATTGCAACAGCAATGCCATGGCCTACAGTTGATCCTTTGATAGTTGGAGTACCATTGGCATTTATACTCACAATAGCTGTGAGTTTACTTACCAAAGCTCCGGATAAGGAACTTCTGGAAAAAACCTTCAAAGAAGTGTAGATAAAAAGCTACACTTCATTTTTTTTTAGATGAAATACTGTCATTACTTTTCTTCAAATACTTGACTATAACTAAATATAAAGTCACACATTTCCTTAGACACAATTTTAATGGTAAACTATGCTAGTTTCTCTGTTTTATTAAAAATAAAACTTTAAGTAGAATACAAAACTTAAATATGAAGTAATATAAATTACAGAGATCAAGGTGATACCATGAGGATAATAGAAGAAATTATTGGTAAGGAAGTTCTTGACAGTTCTGCGATTATAATTGGTAAAGTAAAGGATGTAGAGGTAAACTTTGAAACCAAAACATTAGAATCATTTATTCTAGGAAAAGGCGGAATATCTGAAGGCCTAGGTATTTCCAAAGGGGAGACAATAGTTCCCTATGAAATGGTTAAAAAGATTGGTGACAAGATCCTCTTAAAAAGCGCAGCTGAAGATGTAGATGAGGATTTGGATTAATAAATCCTTCCAAATTTATTTTTATTTTGCTAATTTTCATGAGAATTTAATAAAACATTTTCCAGGGGCATAACATTTATGGAATTAACTGGTATCTGCAGTATATGTGGTAGAACAGGAAAGATTCACACATGCCAATTATGTGGAACACTCGTTTGTAAAGAGTGCTACAATTCTGCAAGGGGTATTTGCATATCCTGCAACAAACGAAACATTCCAGATATTAAAAACCTTAAATAATGCCTTTAATAATTTTATACGGACTGATGTGATATAATGGATAAAAAAAATGAATTAATAACCCTCCTAAAGGAAAACCAAGTAGTTAAGTACGGCAAATTCACCCTGTCTTCTGGTAGGGAAAGCAGCTACTACGTAGATATGAAGAGGGCAATTACAGATCCAACCATCCTAAACAAGATAGCAGAATTAATAACAGAAAAAATAGCCGACGAGAAAATTGACAAAGTAGCAGGCCCTGCATTGGGAGCTATTCCAATAGTCACAGCAGTTTCACTGGAATCCACCATTCCAATGCTCATGATTAGAAAATCTAAAAAGGATTACGGCACATCAGAACTTATTGAAGGAGATCTAAATGAAGATGATCTTGTTGTAGTTGTTGAAGATGTTACAACAACTGGAAATTCGCTTATCAAAGCAATTCAAGCAGTTTCTTCAAACGGCGGTCTTGTTAAAAGAGCTTTTGTTGTGGTAGATAGGGAAGAAGGTGCCATTGAAAACCTTAAAAATGAAGGAATTGAACTGGAACCACTGGTCACAGTCAAAGATTTCATGTAAATAAAAATATAAAAATTCACCTTTTTTTTAGTCCTTAACATGTTTTACAAGATGATAAACTTCGGATCCTATAATTTTCATGCCTGTTTCAACAGCATTTGGAGATCCTGGCATGGAAATAATAATAATTCCATTGTAAACTCCTGCTGTTGCCCTACTTAAAATGGCCCCTGTTCCTATTTCCTTGTAGGATTCGTGTCTAAATATTTCTCCAAAACCCGTTAGTTCCTTTTGGAAAAGTGGTTGTAGTGTTTCGATTGTAATATCCCTGGAACCTATACCGGTCCCACCGGTTGTTAAAATAATTTCTGCAGGTGTATCTTCGATTATATCGTCAATGGTGGCTTTTAAAAGATCACCGTCATCTGGGATGACTGTGTAAAATACCATTTCATTCTCATTTTTCAACCTGTCAATTATGAGATTCCCAGAAATATCGGTGGTTTTGTTTTCAAGATAATCTCGGTATTTACTATCGCTCAAGGTAATAACAGCAAAATTGACGGATTCAGGTGAGCTTTGCTTATGTTCTTCCATACTTTTACTTTTCATTGTTTCATCCATCTAGTATTTTTTCTTAAATAAAATTGATCTGATTGTAATTTATGTTGAATTAAGAATATCAATTTTGTTCAAATAGATTGCTTGGGAAATATTATTATCC
>WASR01000362.1:5001-6724 GCA_009712615.1 Methanobacterium sp.
TTATTATCCTGTGTTAAATTGAACGTTGATGTAAAGTGGTTTGATCTGAAAAATAAGTTTTATACACCTTAAAAATAGATTTTTAAGAAGAGAGAGGGCATTAGGTCCAAATCGGAGGCGGTTAATTTTTTTGCGAAAAAAATTAAGAGGAGTCTAATTATACCCTCCCTCATCAGTTACTTTATGTTTTTAAGTACATAAAAGCTTTTGCACAGAGTGCCTTAAAATTATTAAAAGCAATATTTACCGTTTATTATATAAAATAAAGGAATATATTGGGTTTTATTGCATAATTAGCCCTATTTAGTCGTTGTAATTTTTATAGTATTATAAACTAATTTATAAAACTTGACTAATAATAGTTGAACTATGAACAATGGTGTATATGTCCTTGATGCTTCGGCTATAATTGGAGGATTTATATCTAAAAGGGATAATTTTGTCACTGCATCTGTGGTTAATGAAATAAAGGATTTAAAATCCAAAATAAGTCTTGAAACCGCAATAGAAGAGGGTTCAATTAAAATTATTGAACCTGATGATTTTGATCTCGAAGAAGTCTGTAAAGTGATCAAGGAATCTGGAGACATCTTAAGGTTGTCTGGAGTGGACATTAATTTGGTTGCACTGGGATACAAATTGCAGAGGGAATCGTTAAATCCTACAGTTGTGACTGACGATTATTCAATGCAGAACGTTCTCAAAATTATAGGAATTCCATACAGGAGTGTTCTGACCAAGGGTATCAACGAGATATATGGTTGGATCAAGGTCTGCAAGGGATGTAAAACAAAATACCCTTCAGAATATGAATCCGATGAATGTGAAATATGCGGAACACGCATCATAAAAAAACGTATCAAAAATCCATGAGAATACTATGATTATTCCCTGCAGGAGAGGGTTTTGATGAATTAAATTGTAGAGATTAACATCAGAAAGGGATATTATTTTTTTTTTAGTTAATTATAAAAACCTCTCTACCTAACACAGATTAATGATGAAAATTGGAGTAGTTGTTCACGGTCCTCAAATTGTTGATACAGGATATGCAGTGGAGATACTGAAACTTCTGGAAAACTATGGGGAAGTTAACGCAATACTTGGCGGCACCATGGGCAGAACTGCTGTTATTGACGCTGAACTTGAAGATAAAATTGACATTGGTCAAAAACTTCTTCCAAGCCAGTCTATAGAGAAACTTTCAAAAACTTCAGACATAGTGGTGTTAATCAACTATGGAAAGTCCATTGTAACTGGACATGCATTTGGATATAAAGTATTCAACAGGTGTGCAGTTAATCCAAACCTTTTACAGATAGAAAGGCCTGGAGAAGGGGATGGAACAGTCATCCCCTGGAAAAAGGATCTTGTTACCTTTGCTGAATCTATTGCTAAAGATCTTAATCTAAAACTAACTGATCCTTCGCTCATAACTGATAAAATGAAATTAAATGGGGTAGGGTCATTAAAATCAGGAAATATGGTACATAGAAAGGTAGCGGGAGTTTCAGCGGACGAAAATATTCTTTTAAATGGTATTGTTGTTGGGAGATCAACATCTGAAAATGTTATACTGGTTGCTGAGGATGGAATCCTCACCCAGATCCTTGGGGGCATAATAAAAAATCATGGAGTTGAGAAGCTTGGAAAAATTGACCTTGAAAATGCAGTGGTTAAAACTGGGCTGCTTAGAAGGTCTAAAGTTAAACCAAGGATAATT
>WASR01000362.1:6850-26759 GCA_009712615.1 Methanobacterium sp.
ATCTAAACAGAATATTTACAAAAAAAATTCTTCTAAACTCAATATATCATATTTAAGTCATGCTGCTGAGGATATTTATAAATTAAAAGATTCTGATCTTGTAGTGACTGTTGGTGATGATACTACGCTGGTTGCTGCGGATATTCTCTACAGATTCAACATTCCAATTATTGGTATAACAGATGGTGACCTTGACCGTGTTGTGGAGGAAGGTTTTAAACCTGTTGGATCTATGATTATTGAATTAGAAAGTGGTTGGGATGATATTATAGGTGAAAAAATCTTTTTAGAACTGTTTAATGGCAAACCGACCATGGAAATAGAAAATATAGAAAATTTTAAAAGTAAAATAATACAGATTATTAGCAATACCACCAGTAAATATAATTTAAAACATAATTAGGATTTAAAACCTTGAATGGGGTGGATACTTGAATTTAGATACTCTTGTTAATTCTATCAAAACCTACGAAGGAATTACGCGCAAAAATTTCATCAAGGGTGCAACCAAAATTTTGGATGATACCTACAACATAGCAGGCAGAACAGCCCTTGGATTTGGGGATGATGCTTCTGCAATAGACATTGGAAATGACGTTTATTTGTTAATGGCTGCAGACGGAATGTGGGGGCAGCTCATGGCAGGAAACCCAAGATGGGCAGGTTACTGTTCTGTTCTAGTAAATGTCAACGACATAGCTGCGATGGGAGGTATTCCCATGGGCATGACCAATGTTATCTCTGTCAGCGACCCGGAACTCTGCAGCGAACTCATGATTGGTATTAAAGAAGGTGTTGAGAAATTTGGAGTTCCAATGGTTGGAGGACACCTTCATCCAGACACACCCTACCTTGCATTGGATGTTGCAATAACTGGAATAGTGGGAAAGGAAGATATTATAACCAGTGCCGGTGCAGAGGTAGGAGACGTGGTCCTTGTTGCAATGGATCTAGATGGACAGCAACATCCTGACTTCAGACTTAACTGGGACACCACCACCCACAAAACAGCAGAACTGGTACAGGCGCAGATAATGGCCATGAACGAGCTGGGAAAGAAACATCTCTTAACAGCTGGAAAGGATGTGAGTAACCCGGGAATAATTGGTACCCTTGGAATGCTACTAGAAGCATCAGGAGTAGGAGCAACCATTGAACTCGAAAAAATTCCTAGAAATCCTTCTGTAGACTGGGATGAATGGCTTAAGGTTTATCCGGGATCAGGATTTGTTCTAACTGCAAAGGAAGAAAATGTTGAGGAATGCATTGAAACACTGGAAAAGGTTAGCATAACCACCAAAGTAGCAGGCAGAGTGATAGAAGAAAAGTTACTTAACTTAACACACCAAGGACAGGAAAGAACTGTCTTCGATTTCAACAAGGATATGATAATTGGAATTAAAGAGGAAATAATCTAAAACCTAAAAGGAGAGGTTATATGCGTGTAAAGGTTAATGGAGATGAATTCACACTTCCTGAGGGTTCAAATATCAAGGATGCAATTGAAGCTTCTGGAGCACCTTATTTGGATGGATGCGTTCTGGGTGTAATCAAGGGAAAGGAAGAATTTGAAAAACACGTTAATAAATATAGTTTTAAAACAACCAAGGGCAGCATAATCATAGAACTCCTAGAAGATTGTCCTGAAATTCTTCTTAATACTTGGAAAAAGCATTATAGAGAATTTGAAGGTTTGAGAATAAGATGGACTACCACCAACGAGGTCAGTTTAGGGCCAATTGAAACAGAACTCACACCAACTAAGGAGGAACATGAGTATTTGAGTTGGGATGTTATTTTAAGTCTTTCAGGATTTTCAGCCGAAGCCACACACATAATATTCAGCAAAGAAAAACATAAAGCAGTTTATGGTGCACCTAAAGAGAATAAGGGTGTTTTTGCCAGGATTGTTGGTGGAAAAAGGACAATAATGAGGCTCACAGACGATGATGTTGTTAAATCTGTTAAGCCGGTTTTAGAAAGGAAAAGCATTGTTCAAAGTGCTGCTGTCACCAAACTAGAAACATTAATTTCTGATGGAAACGAAATATTTACCTACGTACTAATGGAACCAGAAGAAAAATCACCCAGTTCAGTCGACCAGTTTTTTGCACTCACAGAAAGGGGAGAGCTTGATGTTGATTACGAATCTGAATCATTTTTAGGGTTTTATGGTTTACAGGGGCTTGAAAAAGATCCTGAATACATTGATCAGCGAAGAAGAGGCACAGTAACCCTCAGAAACAGTGGTAAAGGTGTTGGAAGAATATATGTCTACAGGGAAGATAGGGTATCTACACCAACCCATACAATTGTTGGTAAGGTAACCAAGGGAATCCAACTCATGGACATTGCAAACCAGGGAGATAGAATCACCGTAAAAACTGTTCCAGAGAGGATAATGACACTTGCAATGACCCAAAAGGAAGCAGGAGAATTTTTAGAATCCCATGGAATTAAACAGATAAGGGATGGATCGAGTGATGATGATGCAGTGGTTGTTAAGCAGGAACCTCAATTTACCATGGACATCATAGGTAAAAAAGAAGCCATAACAACGGGGGTGCCTGAAGACGAAATGATATACATTGAACTCAATGAAGAAACACCAAAATCTTCATGGTACTTCCAGAAAATCACTGGTTTGCTTGATTCACCTGTGGGTTCGTTGAATGTGATGTTTGCATTTCCAGGTATGAAGGTCATGATGTTCAGGGGAAATTCCAAGGAATCTAAGGGACTAATACCCGAAAACAATCCTGTGAAATGTGTTAAAGCCGGTGAAATAGGAATAACTAACATGTCACGCAGGCAGATAGGTGTCGTGGGTGTCAGATTTGAAGATAACGATGAATTTGGACCTACTGGAGAACCATTCCAAGGTACCAACATAATAGGAAAGGTAGTTAAGGGTCTAGAAAATCTTGAAAAATTCAAGGAAGGAGAAACAGTTTATGTTGCAAGACGAAAGCTCTAAGATCACTCGTATGATCATACTGGGACCATCTGCAAATATAAGTCAGACAGAACTAGTAAGAAAACTCCACATGATGGAACTTCCAATAACCATCAAATCCACATGTTACGGTGCAGTAGTTAATGGAGAGGAATCTGCTGTTAATAAGGCAGTAGAACAGGCTCGTAATTTGGATTATTGTAATATTTTTACCAAAGACAGAGGTTTTCCACCAGGAGATCCAAGAAGATGCAGGGCTAAAAGAGGAGGGGCAAGGGAAGGTTTTCACCAACTTGAAAAAGAATTTGAACTTTTAGGTTTCGTTAGTGAAGCACTGGAACACCCCCACAAAGTCAGTCTTAAAAAACCCAAGAAAGTCCCTGTAGATACATTTAAAGAAGTTGTAAAGGAGTGTGAAAAATGAACCTTACAAATTCATCCACAGGGGAAGAACTTGTTCCTGTTGCAATGGCCATACATGAACTTGTTAACGGACTTCCCATAACCATGCGTACCCAAAAATTTGGTGGAGTCAGAATAGAAGATGGAAAAGTTTTAGAAACAAATTACACCGGACCAATTCTTGAAAAAGTATTAAAACAAGGTGAAACTTCCAATGAAACACCTCAAGATGGTCCTTACAAAGGAACTCCTGTTATTGTAGTTCCATTAATAGAAAATAATGAAGTTATAGCTGCAATAGGTGTTATAGATACAACCAAAGGAATTTATAGTGATATTATGGAGATGACTAGGCGACCTGAACAAACTGAACCTGATAATACAAGGGGGGAAGTTTATTAGACTAGCAAATATCCCACCAAATTCTCTTATACTGGCGGATCTTGTCGAAAGAAAGGGACATGAAGCTCTTGTTCTTCAAAAGGAAATAAGAAAAAGAGTTACTGACGTGGAGATAGATTCCCCACCGCTTAATATAACTGAAGAAGAACCTATTAAGGGACTTAAATATGCTGCAATTGAAGTGCCATCAGGAGTAAGAGGTAGAATGGCAATATTTGGCCCTCTGATAGAAGAAGCTGAGGCTGCTATTATTATGGAAGATGCACCATTTGGTTTTGGATGTATAGGATGTGCCAGAACCAACGAACTATCAATGTTCTACTTAAGAAAGAGGGGAATTCCACTTTTAGAACTGCATTATCCAACCACCAAAGAAGAGACAATGGAAGTTGTAAATAAAATCAACACATTTTTAGACAGTTTAGACCAGTTGGAGGATAAAAATGGTTAAAATAGCTCAAATTTCATGTGGAACAGATTACAGTGGTGTTCAAAAGGAGATTGAAAAGGCTGCAGAAACCTTTGGAGCCGAGATCATCATTCCAGAAGCAGATCTTGATTACATTGATGAGGCCTACGAAAAATTTGGTTTCAATGCAGCAAGCACAGGAATCAGACTCATGATAGCAAGGGCAACCTCAATCGTAGAAGGAAAAACAGATGCAGATGCTGTTTTTATAGCCACGTGTTTCAGATGTGCAGAAGGTGCTCTGGTAAGAAACGAGATAAGAAGATTCATCCAGAACAACACCAACCTTCCAGTTGTTACTTACTCATTCACAGAACGTACCAAGGCAGACGAACTCTTCATACGAATGGAAGCCCTTTCCACCATAGTTGCAAGGAAAAGTCTTCTTGCGCGTGAAAAACAGGAAGGACTCACTTTGGGTATAGACTCTGGATCATCAACAACTAAAGCGGTTCTAATGGAAAACAATAAGGTAATAGGAACTGGATGGTTACCCACGGCAGATGTGCTTGAAACAGCCAACATAGCCACAAATCAGGCGATGGAAGGGCTTGATTACAAGTTGGATGATGTTGAAGGTATTGGTGTCACAGGCTATGGAAGACTTAGAATAGGACATCAGTTGAATGCACAGCTCATCCAAGAAGAGTTGAGTGTCAATTCAAAGGGTGCTGTTTATCTTGCAGGAAAACAGAAGGGTGAAGCCACTGTTCTTGATATTGGTGGAATGGATAACAAGGTTATCACAGTCAACGATGGAATTCCAGACAACTTTACAATGGGAGGAATATGTGCTGGAGCATCCGGAAGGTTCCTTGAAATGACATCCAGAAGGTTGGGTGTTGATATAAGTGAGTTAGGTCCACTTGCACTCAAGGGTAACTACAAAAATGCAGCTTTAAACAGTTACTGTATAGTTTTCGGTATTCAGGACCTTGTAACATCCCTTGCTGCAGGAGGATCCAAGGAAGACGTAGCAGCAGCAGCATGTTACTCTGTTGCTGAACAGGTTTATGAACAGCAACTCCAAGAAATTGATCTTAGGGAGCCCCTGATCCAGGTTGGTGGAACATCTCTCATTGGGGGTCTTGTGGAGGCTGTAAGCACAGTTCTTGGTGGAATTGAAGTTATTGTTCCAGAATATTCCCAGTACATAGGCGCAGTAGGATCTGCACTTTTGGTATCTGGATTGGGAGTCAAGAAATGAAGGTGGAATGCTACGATCAAAACGGTGCTGAAGTATATGAAATGATTGTGAAACACATACTTCAGGAGGTACAAGTATCCCGTTCAATTGGAGACATGAGGGTATATGTGGATCCAAGGGAACCCCTGTTTATCATTGTGGTTAAACTTGAAAAGGCATCCCCTCCAATTCTCATAGAAGATATGGCCGAACTGGAGTACAACAAATCTGGGAACGAAATGTTCATTAAGATCAACGATGAAAACTACCTACCTGATCTTCTACAAAAACTATGGGAAACTGAGGGAAGAAATAAGGTACACCAACCCAACAGATTCGAGGTTATTGTGGATGATCCTAAAACAGAAATTAGGGGAATGGTTGTCCTGGACCCCAGGGACGATCTTAAAAAGAAGATCTACGATGCAATCTTCAGAATAATACCCGAAGGATTCAGGGTCATAGATCACAGATCAGAAGGAAATATAATTGCATTAACATGTACTGATGAAATGATGAAGGATGAATGGATTAAAAAAACTGAGGAAATTGTAGCGGAGGTTAAAAATGAATGAATCAAGATTTGCCCACATAACTAAGGTACATCCCTGCTTCAACGAAAAAATGCACGATAAAGTAGGCAGAATACATGTACCCATCGCTCCAAAATGTAACATTCAATGTGGTTTTTGCACCAGAGAAATAAACAAATGCGAACAAAGACCTGGAGTAGCATCAAGAGTAATGACTGTTGATCAGGCTGTAGAACACGTAAGAAAGGTTACAACTGAAATGCCAATAGCAGTTGTTGGTGTAGCAGGACCCGGAGATGCTCTATTTAATGAAGAAACCTTTGAGTTCTTCAAAAGAATGGATGAAGAGTTCCCTGATCTCATTAAGTGTATGAGTACCAATGGACTGTTATTACCTGAAAAGGCAGATGAAATTGCAGCCCTTCACATAAACACAGTAACAGTCACAGTAAATGCCATTGATCCAGAGATAGGCAGCAAAATATATTCAAATGTGTACTTTGACAAGAAACTTTACAAGGGAGAGGAAGGCTTCAAAATACTCGTTAAAAACCAGCTGGAAGGAATTAAGAAACTTGCAGAAAACGGAGTGGTTGTGAAGGTTAACGCAGTGCTCATACCTGGAGTAAATGATAAACACATCCTCGACATTGCAAGAAAGGTTAAAGAACAGGGTGCATCCCTCATGAATGTGATTCCACTAATTCCTATGCACAAATTTAAAGACATACCAAAACCTGACTGTGCAGCATTAAGTGAAGTTAGAGATGCTGTTGAAGAAATAATTCCTGTTTTCAGAGCATGTACTCAATGCAGAGCAGATGCATATGGAGTGCCTGGAAAAGAGGATAAACATCTTGACATGACTCCAGCAAGCCACTTTTAGATAGTTGGAAATGATATAAAATTACATCATCTCCAATTTTCAAATATTTTTTTATAAACATACTATTTTTTTTAAAAAGAAATGCATTAAATGTCTACACGGATGTGACGAATTTGAAAACAATGTACTGGAAAGATAACAAGCTATTTTTAATAGATCAAACATTACTGCCTGACCAAATTGTTTACCATGA
Organism: Methanobacterium sp.; assembly: GCA_009712615.1. Lineage (GTDB taxonomy): Archaea > Methanobacteriota > Methanobacteria > Methanobacteriales > Methanobacteriaceae > Methanobacterium_B. The sequence continues at coordinate 13,878 of WASR01000362.1, forward strand.
ATGCGAAAACTATCATGATGTGATAGATGCTATAAAAACAATGAAGGTGCGTGGTGCTCCGGCAATAGGTGTTTCAGCAGCCTTTGCTATGGCGTTGGCAGAACTTGCAGGTGAAAATATGGAAAATGCAGCCAAAGAAATTAAAGCCGCAAGACCAACGGCTGTGAACCTGTTTTGGGCTGTGGACAGAGTTTTAAATGCAGATTCTGCCATTGATGAGGCAATGCTCATGTACGATGAGGATGTTGAAACCAACAGAAAAATTGGGAAATATGGAGCATCAATAATAAATGATGGAGATACAGTGCTTACACACTGCAATGCAGGTGCATTAGCATGTGTAGATTATGGAACAGCACTAGGAGTTTTCAGAGCTGCAAAGGAAGAGGGAAAAGAAATCAATGTAATTTGTGATGAAACCAGACCCCTTTGTCAGGGTGCTCGTTTGAGTGTTTTTGAGATGCAACAGGAAAATATTCCAGTCAGACTGGCAGTTGACAGCGCAGCAGGACATCTCATGCAGAAGGGAATGATCGATAAAGTGGTTATTGGGGCTGATAGGATTGCTAAAGGGGGAGTTGCAAATAAAATCGGCTCTTTAATGGTGGCTTTAGCTGCTAAACGGTTTAATGTACCATTCTACGTTGCAGCACCTAAAAGTACGTTTGACATGGAAAATTCCATATTTGATGTAGAAATAGAAGAGAGGGATCCAGATGAAGTCATCTACTTTGGAAGTTCAAGGGTGGCTCCAGAGGGAACAGAAGTTGAAAACCCTGCCTTTGACATAGTACCATCGGATCTTGTGACAGGAATAATAACTGAAGAAGGAATTTTAAAACCCTTCTAATCTATTTTAGCATCCACAGCCATGTGCCACACCCCAGGACTTCTTGATTTAACTTTTCTCACATTCAATATTTCAACATTCCGGGGGTTAGCTGTTTCAACTATTCTTTTCACTGGAACTTCGTAATCAGAAGCAAATTCGTAGTAGTGCAGAACACCACCACTTTTAAGGGAATTAATTGCAGTTGAAAGGAAATCACATGCTGTTCCAGGTAAATTCATTATTATCCTATCTGCAGCCAAATTTAAATCATTTAATACAGATTTAACATCACCCAGAAGGGGGATAATTTCTCCTTTTAACTTGTTGATTTCAATATTTCTTTTGATGTAGTGATGGGCTGCAGGGTTGATGTCCACAGCATATATCTTCACATCATGATCCTTGGCAATGGTTATTGGAAATGGGCCTACTCCTGCAAACATGTCAATGATGAGTTCACCATTTTTAACTTGTTCTGCCACTCTTCTTCTTTCTGTAGCAAGTCTGGGGCTGAAGTAAACCTTTTTAACATCCAGCATGATTCTAGAACCAAATTCTTTGTGAACTGTTTCTGAAACATCCTCTCCTGCAATATGTTCCAGTTCCCGGGTCCTTATAACTCCCTTGATCTCACTTGTTTTGCGGTAGATGGACTTTCTTTTGGTGAACTGTAATGCAGCGTCCCCAATAAGAAATCTTTCTGCCTCAAATTCATCGGGAATTTCCAGCACAACCACATCACCAATAATGTCAAATGAATTTTTAATATCATCAACCTTATCAGCTTCAACAGTGTTTTTCAGATAGTCCTTGAAGCTTTTTGGATATTTTTTATGGATCTTGAATTCAGTGTCAACAACTTCAATTTCAAATCCATCCAGCTCTTTAATTGTCTCGTCATCTGGAACTTCGTTGATTGGAATGTAAACATGTTTTTCGGATGTTTTAATTTTACAGTCGAGATCAATCAAGGATTTTTTAAGTAATGTCCTTCGAATTTCATCAGCATTATTTTTTGAAACCTTTAAACCCAACATTTATTTCCTCGTAAAAAAATTCGTTAATTTATAATCAGTAATCTTAATATTAATAGATATGATTATTTAATTTGTTAATCAGAGTTAAAAAATAACACTTATCATTACCAGAATAAAAAAAGGTGATAGAAGAATGATTTACTTCATAGGATTAGGACTCTACCATGAAACTGATATTTCCTTGAAGGGGCTCATAGCCCTTAAAAAGGTTGATCATATATACGCAGAATTTTACACGGCAAAGCTGTTTGGAGGAAACATAAAAAACTTAGAAGAACTTGTGGGACAAGAAATACAGGTCTTAACAAGGGAAGAAGTTGAAGAGGGAAACATACCGCTTAAAAAGGCAGAAGTTGATGATGTTGCATTTCTCATAGCCGGTGATCCTTTAATTGCCACCACACATTCAGAGATGTTAATTCAAGCCAGAAAAATGGGCATTAAAACCAACGTTATCCACTCATCATCCATACTCTCTGCAGCCCCAGGTATAGCTGGTTTGCAGGCTTATAAATTTGGAAAGGTCACCACGGTGCCTTTCACAGAGAAAAATTACTTCCCACATTCGCCATACATGGCAATTAAATCCAACATGGACTCAAATCTCCATACACTGGTACTTTTAGATATACGTGCCCATGAAGACAGATACATGACAGCAAACCAGGCGCTTGAATATCTGCTGCAAGTAGAATCCATTAAGAACGAAAATGTAACCACTGAAGATTCCATTGCAGTGGTTGTTGCAAGGGCAGGCTCTGATGAACCAGTAGTGAAGGCTGATAAGATCAAAAATTTGATAGGCCAGGACTTTGGAGGACCATTGCACTGTTTGATGATACCTGCAGATCTCCATTTCATGGAAGCTGAAGCTTTAGTTGAACTTGCAGATGCTCCAAAAGAATTGTTTGAAGATATGGAATAAGGACTGATGATGTGTGTACTAAACCTTTCTTAAAATGGGCAGGAGGTAAAAATCAATTACTTCCAGTTTTTAACCAGAGACTTCCCAAGCGCATTGTTGAAAAGAAAACCATCGAAACCTATGTTGAACCCTTCGTGGGAGGTGGAGCCATGTTTTTCAACCTGAAAAAAAATTATAAAATTAAAGAGGCAGTGCTTTCAGATATTAACCAGGAACTCATCATGGCTTATCATGTGATAAAAAATGATCATGAAGAACTAATAAACCTGCTCTTAAACATTGAGGAGCATCATCTGAAGATGGATGAAGTTGGTAGAAAAGAAAACTACTACTGCATAAGAAAGGAATACAACAGCAGATTTAAGGATATGGATTTCGTAAACTACAACAAAGGATGGGTAAAGAGAACTTCTTACCTAATTTTCATGAATAAAACATGTTTCAATGGATTGTACAGGCAAAATAAACAGGGAGAATTTAACGTACCATTTGGACGCTACAAAAATCCCACAATATGTGATTCAGAAAATATAATGCTGGTAAATAAGGCCCTTAAAAATACAGAGATCCATTGTGTTGATTTTACAGAAACTGGAAAATATGTACATGAAAACACTTTCGTGTATCTTGATCCACCATACAGACCCCTTAACAGAACATCAAACTTCACAAGTTACAGTAAGGAAGGTTTTAATGATGTAGATCAGATCAAATTAGCTTCATTTTACGGGGAAATGAATGATTTAGGGGCTTGTCTCATGTTGAGTAATTCTGATCCTAAAAATTATGATGCCGAAGATGAGTTTTTCGATGAACTTTATAAGAACTTCAAAATTGAACGAGTAGCAGCCAAAAGAAATATTAACAGCAATGCATCTGGCAGGGGCCTCATTAACGAGCTTATCATCACCAATTATTAAGCTTTAGAGAGAACAGTTGTTTTTAAAAAAAATTATGAATTTCAATCTGTTTTTACGTTGGTTTTGATGGATGTATCGTTGGGAGTTGTAATTTCTTTATCTAAAAATTCACATTTTTCAACGTTTTGTATGGGAATTAAAACGTATTTTTTCCCGCCCTCCGTTAATCCATAACTTATTTCTATTAATCCCCTTAATTCATCAATTTCAATGGCTTCAACACTGAACTCTCCCTTTTTGAAGTTGTGAACATCACCGCTCGTAGTTGTAATCTCAATTTTCTCAATCATCTTGCATCACATCCCATATTAAATTTGATGTTCATAGAACTAATAATTTGGTGAAGAATTTCCAGATTTGCTGGACAATTTAAACTTTTTAAATGGGTAATGTTATAGTATATTTAAAATTGTATTGAATCTGATTTAAATTGATGAATATTTAAATATGGAACTGAATTTTATTCAGTTTCTATTTGTAACAGGGAGGATTAATCAATGGATTATATGATTGAGGCCATTGATCTCACCAAGAAATTTGATGATCTCACTGCTGTAGATGGGCTCAATATCAAAATTCGAAAAGGAGAGGTTTTTGGTTTTTTAGGACCAAATGGGGCGGGTAAAACAACATCCATCAGAATGATGGTGGGATTACTAAAACCAACCAGTGGAACCATACTGATAGATGGTAAAGACATTAAACAGACTGAAAAGGGTAAAATTGGCATATGTCCTCAGGAATTAATGTTATGGGAACATTTAACATGCAAGGAAAGTTTAAGTCTCATGGCAGACATGTACGAAGTTCCAAAGGATGTTAAAAACCAGAGAATTGATGGGTTATTGAAAGATCTTTTCCTCACAGACAAGGCAGATACTGTTGTTTCAAACCTCTCAGGAGGGATGAAAAGAAGGTTGAACTTGGCACTTTCTGTTGTACACGAACCTGATGTTGTGGTGCTAGATGAACCATCTGAAGGTTTAGACCCCCAATCAAGACGTGTTTTATGGAATTATATTCGCTCAATGCGTGATGTTCAGGGAAAAACTGTCATACTCACCACACACTTAATGGATGAGGCAGACAGTCTAAGTGACAGAATAGGAATAGTTGACCATGGTAAATTAATACGGTTGGACACTCCAGAAAATCTTAAAAAAGAAATAGGTGAAGGGGATATTGTTGATATCAAGCTGTCTGATCCATCTAAAAATCTAGAACTCATAACCGAACTCGAGAAAATTGAAGACATCATTTCGGTGGTTGAAACAGACAGTCGAATAAATATTAGGGCTTTGGATGCGGTTTCAAAACTACCACAGATCATGAAACTTGTTGAAGAATCTGATCTTAGGGTTGATGATCTGTCTGTTAGACAAAACACGCTTGAAGATGTATTTATTGACCTTACTGGAACAGGATTGAGGGAATAAAAATGAAATTTATAAGTATTGCAGTTAAGGACTTTAAAGAACTTGTCAGAGACAAAAGGGGACTTTTTTTCATTTTACTGTTTCCAATTTTCTTCATGATGATCTTTGGATTTGCATTTGGAGGTATGGGACAGGAAAACACTCCCCATAACATAGCAATCGTAAATTACGATGAAGGCGCTACAATTTTGACTGGAGAAAACTTTAACTTTGGAAACAACCTCACGAATCAGATTAAAGAATCAACTTACTCAAACAGTGATGTTAAACTCTTCAACGTCACCGAAACAACGGAAAGCCAGGCAGATTCACTACTGAAACAAAGAACAGTGGATGCTGAACTTATAATTCCAAGCAACTTCTCTGCTTCAATGGCATCACAAATTGCCAACAGCTCAGGATTAACTGCCAACATTAACAGCACGGTTTCCAGTCCAATAATTCGTGGTGATGAAGGTTACAGCAACTTCTTTGCATCTGAAAGTGCACTGAGCACAGTCATGACAGGATATCAAAGCGGCATAGTAAATGGCTTCAAGAACCAACTAGCAGGAACTCCTGGTGCGGAACCAGTTAAATATGTAAATATTACAGTTCAGGGAATCAGCGGAACACAATCATTCACACAGTTCGATTTTCTAGCTCCAGGTATGATGGTGTTTGCAATTTTACTACTTGCAACTACCATAGCAGCGATTTTAACCAGAGAAGTTGAGAGTGGAACACTTGAAAGACTTAAAATGTCTAAGATGAGGTCATTTGATCTTCTATTTGGAGGTTTAATTCCGTGGTCTTTAGTTGCAGGTGCACAAGTTGTGATACTCCTGATTGTGGCGGTGCTCCTCGGACTTCACTGGCAGGGTGGTATTAATTCAGTAATTTTGGCCACCATAATTGGAATCATAGGTGGAGTCGCCTCAATAGCATTGGCAATGATCATAGCATCGTTTGCCAAAAACGATAGGCAAGCAGCGAATCTGGGAACATTGATTGTGGTACCAATAAGTTTCCTGGTGGGTGCATTTTTCCCACTACCACAAGTGTTTATTACGGTTCTAGGTCATTCATTCCAGATATATGAATTAATACCATGGACACACACCTTAAATGCATTGAGAGGTGTTCTTCTGTATGGTGAAGGATTAAATGCTGTGGCCTTCCAAATAGAACTGAGCTTGATACTCACAGTGATCTTGTTTATAATAGGAGTCTTTTTATACTCCAGAACACGATTAAGAGCAGATAATTAACTATCAAAAACAAAATGGGATGATAAAAAATGGCAGAAGAACATGTACACAGGCATCATGGAAAAACATCTAGAGATATCCTTGGTGCAGAGGAAATACTGAATGTGATCGATTTAAAACCTGGAGATAAATTTTTAGATGCAGGTTGTGGGGATGGTTATGTTTCTATAGAAGCATCAAAACTAGTTGGATCCAATGGAAAAATATTTGCCCTGGATGTGTATCCTGAATCCATTGAAGGTGTTACTAACGAAATCAAGGTGAAGGGAATTGAAAATTTGGAGCCCATCCTAGCAGATGTAACAGAGTCAATACCCCTTGACGATGATTCTGTTGATGCTGTTTTAATGTCCAATGTTCTTCATGGATTTGGTGATGAAGAACTTGAAGCAGTGCTCAAAAACATTAACAGAGTCATTAAAAAGGATGGTGTATTTGCTGTTGGTGAGTTTAGAAAAGAACAAAGTGAAAGGGGACCACCAATCGATGTGAGGTTGCATCCTTCAGATGTTTCTGAAATACTCACAAAACACGGATACAAAGTTGTAAAATCTGAAGAAATAGCAACATTACATTACATTGTTTTGGGGCAAAAAACAGATTAAACCCCTTTTTTTTTATTCCACATTTTTTTGCCTATGAAAACTAACAAAATACAAAAAAAATATTTTTTAAAATGTCATTTGATTTTTTATCCCTGGCCAATCAAGGGTAGCTAGCCTCAGTAGAGCTGGGTGTAACTCGAAACAAAATCAGAATGATCCCTGTCAAGCAACCTTAAGGCAGTCATGAGTTCAGGCGATGAACAGCTTCTCTCTTCAACCAAGTTTCTGAGGGTTCCATTTTTGATATGTTCTTGTATCTCTTTTATTGTAAATTCAATGGTATTTCTGTTGTAATTTATTAGTTCTTCATGATCCATGTCGTAGATCTTGTAAACATCCAGGTTGTAATCTTGTGTTGATGTTAGAAGGATGTTTAATTCTGAGTAGTAATCAGCGGCCACATTGTTGAAGAAATCAACACCCAAGTAAGTTAAAAATGGCATGTACGATGGTTTTGCGAATGGGAAATAGATTCCTGTGTTGGGGTTGATGTTTTCACGCAGTGTTACCATGATTTCAACGAGATCCCTGGAGTTTCCAATTAAAGACTCAGGATTAGCAATCATTAAAATGGAATTTCCTAATTTTTCAAGTTCTAAAGCACATTTAACCCTTAAATCAGGATATTTAGATCCGTGCACCACTCCAATTCCTGTTTCTTCGGCATTCATTGCATTTTCCAGTGTACTATTAACTGACCATTCAGCAAGTGATTTAGGAACATTGTAGGGCATAGGTTCATCTTTTAATATTTTCAATGAATTATCTAATTTGATTAGATTTGGAGTGTCCATTTTGATGTACTTTCCAAGTCTTGCGGGTCCATCATGCATTTTTATTTCTATCATGTCGATCACATGTTCTAGTAAGATTGAATTAAATGAATTTTTTTGTTTGTAGTACTAATAAATGTTGTTTGAATCTTTAATTTTCAAGTTTTATGTATTTTCTGATCAACCCTACCAAAGTGTAACCTAAAAGGTTACAGTTGTGGAATTTCACCGAACCTTTATATATGCTCAGAATAAACCTACGATATGAAAATCACAAGTTTTCAGAATTTGCCAATTATGGTCATCTGATCAGGGCGTGAAATAGATGAAAACATTAAAACGCTTAAAAAATATGTTAAGTGGCGAAAAAGAAGATAAAACAGAGACTCCCCAGGGAGAACAAGTGCCTGAATCTTCTAAAGCTAAACCGGAAGAAACTCCAGCGAGCACTGAAACTGTTAAAACTGAAGTTAAGAGTACAGCACCAGAACAGAAATCCAAGGCTAAAGAAGTTAAATCTAAAGCAGAGGACATTAAAGAAGATGTAAAATCCAAAGCTGAAGAAGTAAAATCTAAAACCGAAGACGTGTCTAGTGATGTGAAATCTAAAGCTGAGAAAGTATCGGATGATGTTAAATCTAAAGCAGAGGAAATATCCCAAGATGCTAAATCTAAGGTGGAGGACATATCTGCCGATGTGAAATCCAAGGTTGAAGATGTTAAATCTAAAGCCAAGGATATATCTGAAGATGCTAAATCTAAAGCTTCAAAAACAGATGAAAAAATAGAAAAATCTGAAGAATCTAAAACCGATAGGAGTGGTAAAATGACTTTACTCGAAGGAAGAGAAAAAGAAGTGATAACCCGTGAAAATATTGATCCAGATTTCAAAAACGAAGTCATGGACGCAGGTGCGGAATCAGTAGCACTATGTTTCCAGTGTGGAACATGTACAGGAGCATGTCCTTCTGGAAGGAGAACACCTTACAGGATAAGGAATGTTGTAAGAAAATCAGTTATGGGACTCAAAGAAGAAGTCATAGCTGATGACACAATATGGATGTGCACAACCTGTTACGAATGCCAGGAAAGATGCCCAAGAGGAATCAAAATCGTGGACGTTGTAAAAACAGTAAGAAACTTTGCTGCACAGGCAGGATACATGGCACCAGCACACAAAATGACTGGTTCTTTCGTTATAAAAACCGGACACGGAGTTCCAATTAACGATGCAACCATGGCACTAAGAAAGAGCGTTGGACTAGATGAATTACCACCAACAACCCATCAGTTCCCTGAAGCACTAGATGAAGTACAGAAAATAGTCAAAGCAACAGGATTTGACAACTTAATCGGCTGGAACTGGGATAAAGCGGAGCTAGAATAAGGAGGAATCACAATGGCATTTGCATATTTCTTAGGATGTATTATGAACAACAGGTACCCTGGAATTGAAAAGGCTACCAGAGTAATGTTTGACAAGCTCGGTGTAGAGCTCAATGATATGGAAGGAGCTTCCTGCTGCCCAGCACCAGGTGTTTTCGGTTCCTTTGATAAAACCACATGGGCTGCAATAGCAGCTAGGAACATCACCATAGCAGAAGATATGAATTCTGACATCATGACAGAATGTAACGGATGTTTCGGTTCATTATATGAAACTAACCATCTTCTCAAAGAAGATGAAGAAATGAAAGAAAAGATAAACGGAGTTTTATCTGAAGCTGGAAGAGAATTTAAAGGTGAAGTAAACGTAAGGCACTTTGCTGAAATTTTGTACAACGAAGTAGGTGTCGACAAATTATCAGAATCTGTTGAAAAACCACTAAACCTCAATGTAGCAGTTCACTACGGTTGCCACTTCCTTAAACCAAGCGCTGAAATCAACATCGATGACCCAATGAAACCAACCATTCTCGACGAACTCGTTGAAATCACCGGTGCTAAATCCATAGCTTACAAAGACAAAATGATGTGCTGCGGTGCAGGTGGAGGTCTACGTTCCCGTGACATAGACGTTACACTAGACTACACCAAGGAAAAACTCGACAACATGACAGCTGCAGGAGTAGACGCAATTGTAAACGTTTGCCCATTCTGCCACCTACAGTTCGATGTTGGTCAGACAGAAGTCAACAAGAAATACGGAACAGACTTCGCAATTCCAGTATTCCACCTTGCTCAGCTATACGGTCTTGCAATGGGACTCAAAAGCGAAGAGTTAACAGTCGATGCTCATTTAACAAGCACAGACCCAGCTCTCAAAAAGCTTGATGAAATTACTGGTGGAGAATAAATTTTCTCCATTAAATATTTTTTTTTTATTCCTAAGATCTTTGATTCGAAATTCTAGTTTTAAATAATAGTAAAACTCTTTAATTTAAAAAACATAATATTAAGCTGTTTTAATACAATTTTCATGAAATTATTAATCAAAAAACGAGGTGTTTTTTTTGTTCGTTGCAAGTTTGGTTGGGATATTTAAATTTAAAGAACTACCTGAAGAGTACGGTCCATTTGTACAACACAAAGCTACGATGGAGAAAAGAACCATCAAAGACGATGATGAAATAGCAATATTGAATATAACTGGTACCGAGAGTAACCATGTTTTGTTTTTGGATTCCTACAAGACTGTGGCTGAAATAGATGAGGAAGTCAAAAAACTGGATGCAGAAATCAATTACAACACCAAAAAAATATTGGAAGGACATTTAAATTCCAGCTAAAAAGTAGAAATGTGTTTAAATGGTTAAGTAATTACTGAGATATCCCTAATTTGTCCAGAAACATCTTAACATCAAAAAAATAATATGTAGGATCAACCATAAGCGGACTGTTTGACTCAAAATCAATGAGTCTAAAGTTTAGACTTCAATATTGGGCAAGTATTTGGGCTTGTGTTGATCCAACTCTTTTTAATTTATATTTTTATATCTTTTCAATGCTCCTTGTTCCACGGCTTTTGTTATACAGCGATGTATGAGGTAAATATCTGATACAATCCATTCAAAATACTGTTTGATATCTTCGTGTTCTTGTAAGCTTTCATACTGTTTCACACTGTAAATATGCATGTCAGGTAATTCTTCAGGTATTTCCTCTTTTTGAATGGCCAAAACCAATACGTCAAGAATTTTTGAACTCAGATTGATTAACGGTGAAAAATCAAGTTTTGAAATCTCTGCTTCATAGCCTGCAATCGCGGAAATATCTTCTGTAAGGTTGTAACAAGCACTAGCAATTTCTTCATAAATTTCAAGATCCTTTGAAACATCTTTGAATGAATCTTGAATCTTCTCTAATGATGATTCTAGGTTGTTGTATTCTAATAAGGCAGTTTCAAGCTTAACAGTAGCTGATTTTACATCATAATTCCCAGATAATATTAGCTTGGAATAATCTTGATTGACTTTTAAAACATTTGAAACCTGATCCGGTAAGTTAATCATCAATCTCTTAGGTAGTACGCCGTAAACAAGTATTATAGACACAATAGCGCCTATTACAATATCTATTATCCTGGCTGTGGCATTAACAACAACTTCTCCTGTCGGCCAAACAAAAACTGTAAAAACACTCACTGCCATGATTGATAGGCCCACATAATTTGGTAAAAATGCTCTGAACAAAAACAGGGCAACGGCAGCAAATATTAGGAGCATGTAATGTGGGAATAAGAATGCTAGGATAATTGCTAATATGACTGCGAACAGGTTGAATGAAACCCTTGTAATCATATTATCCCATGTACTAGTGACATCAGGTTTTAGTACTATTAGAACCCCCATGGCAATCCAAGCAGGATCCCTGGAATGGTCAATAAACACAAAACTTAGTGTTATAACCATTGCAAGGGTAAATCTTAGTGCATGTCTTATGTACAGAGAATCTAAATTGAATCTGGATATTACAACCTCTTTAAAGGACATTTTATTTAGAAGACTTATTTTTACAGTTTCATCTTCTTTTTGAGATATTGGTCCAGACAATATGCGATTAGAATCTTCAAAAATTCTAATTACAGAGTCTGTTAAAAATTTAACAGATTCAACGCCTTTTTCATCCATATACAAATTTAACTCATTTAAATCAGATTTAAGCTTTTGAAGACTTACTTCTCCCTTTTTGTGTGTTATATGATCTGCAATTGCCAGACTAACTGAGTTTGATTCGTTTACAAAGTTTTCAAATAAAACAGATAATCTACCCTTTAGTCTTGTTTGTACGGTATTACCATAATTTCTTAGCCCGGTTAAATATAATCCTTGATTAAAGAGGGTATGATAGGATTTTTTAAGAGGGATGCCTGCTATTATCTTTCTTTCAGAACTCATTTTATTTATGGATGTAGTGGGATCGAATCCAGATGCTATTATTTCCCTTTTATAATTGTCTCGTTTGCTGAATTTCCATAAAATAAGTAATGAAGCCACAAGGTAAGCAAATAAAACATAAGTAACTAGATCAAAGACATTGGTGCTGGTTTTTATCAGAACTGTTGCAGTGTAGTATGAGATGAAAATAAGATAACCAAATGTTCCTTCGGCTTTTCCAAATATAAACAGTGAAAATGGGAAGAAAGACCATATCACGGTCATGACTATGAATAATAACAATCCATAGGTATGTGCCAGGGAAGCACTAACAAATGCTAGCGACATAAAAATGAATCCAATCACCGAGAATGTCAATATTTTCCTCACAGGTAATTGTTGATCCATTAAGATCGAAGCAAATAAAACCACCATAAAAATTATTTCAATGCCTGACTTTAAACCAATAAAATAAGCTATAATAACGCCCAAAATTGCTAAACCCACTGCTCTAAAAGCATGGCCCCATAAAGGTTTACCTGTAGGTTTAGAAAGTCTTTTAAACCTGTTGATAACTCCTTTTCTTTCCAAAATATCACGTCCTTTCATTTTTTTTGGATAAAACCTGGTAAATCATTTTATCATACAATAAGAAAATCATTATCTAAATATGAAAAACCAATTTTTGATCATTTTTTATATATTTGATTTAAAGCTTATTTCCCCTCCAGATCTTAGTTTTAAGTATTTATATTATGTAATTGCCAAATTATATAATTATCCCCACG
>WASR01000362.1:26769-47753 GCA_009712615.1 Methanobacterium sp.
AAAAAGCCTCAAAAAGTATAAGAGTAATGCAAACTTATAGTACAAATAAGAATTTTAAGAATTAAATTAAACATCTACAATCGTTAAATTAATTTTTTCTTATTAAAAAAAAATTGGAAGGACATTTATGAATGATTTACCCCTTGAACAAACCTGGATGGTACTGGTAGAACTTTTGACTGATCTAAGAAAGAAAAACATAGAAATTGATCCATCGATACCCGAAGATATTAGGATGGCCAAGACCACCATAAACTTTTATAAAGTAAACCCCTCCGATCCAGAAAGGATGAAATAATTAAAAAGGATCAACGACTTTATAAACACTGTTCAAGATAAATTACTGGATCTTGCAGAGGAAGAGGGTAAAGAGTACCGTTCAAATTGGGTTGAAAAACTTATGAAGGCATCTCGTGGTGAAAAGATCTACGATACTCATGAAAAGAAATCTAAATTTGTGGTTGGTGCACCTCCAGGATTTACAATGGTTAGAATTACTTTCAAAGCCCCCATAGCTGAAGAAAGGCTGCAAGAAATTGCAGAATATCACAACGTAATTATAGAATTCCAAACAGACACAATAATAGTGATCTACGGGGACAAGGATAACATTCAGGAAAGTTTGAAGGAAATATCCTCATTCTTTAAGGAACAGATATAAATCTAGAACAGCTAGTTGTTCTATTTTTTTTGTTTCTAACTATTTTTTTAAAAAAATTAATGGATTCATGATCAAACAGATGGAGTGAATTTTTATGAAGATCGTGGCATTTAGTGACATTCATGGCAAATATGGAAAGATAATGGATTTTCTGAAGAATAATGAAGTGGATCTGGTAATATTAACCGGTGATATCACGCATTTCGGACCATCAGAACTTGCAGGTGAAATTCTAAATGAAATAGCATCGTTTGATGTGCCTGTCCTAGCAATACCTGGAAATTGTGATCCTGCAGAGATGTATGGAAAACTAGACAATTCCAATGCCATCAACATTCATGGAAGGAGTGTTACAGTAAAAGACATTGGAATATGTGGATTTGGAGGTTCAAATCCCACACCCTTTAATACACCACTTGAATTTGAGGAAGTGGAAATATACGACCAGGCAAGGAAGGCTCTTGAAGAAGTAAAAGACTGTAAAATCACCCTATTTGTGACACACGCTCCACCAGCAGATACAAAAGCAGATGTTTTGCCATCAGGGGATCATGTAGGAAGTGAATCACTGAGAAAGGTAATTGAAGAGTTACAGCCAACTGTAAATGTGTGTGGCCATATACATGAAGCCCGATCTAAGGATACTATCGGTAAAACAGAGGTAATAAATCCTGGAATGATATCAAAAGGCCATGCATGTTTAATTAACATTGATGATTCAGATGAAGAAGATATTAAGGTTGAATCAGAAATCATAGAGTTATGATGTACAGATAGAAAATTGGGATATTTGAACAATTTTTAGGATTATATCAGATTCTAGTTCATGTCTTTGAACAAATATTTTACATTTTTGGGTTTTAGATAATAATAAATCGAAAATAATTTATAACTTGTTTACATAAGATTATTGAGTTTAATGGATATTATATTCATCTTTGTCCCAGATTAATTTTTTTAGAGGTGAGAGATTGAAAAAGATAATGGTTGAAGGTCAAGTAGGTGGAAAAGTATACAGGGAACCATTTTCAAAGGGTGTTCTTTCAAGGTCTTTAACTAGGGCTGAAATGGACCCAGACAGGGCTTACACTTTTGCATCCAAGATTGAATCAGATTTGATGGAACAGGGTGTGAAGGTCATCAATCTTGATGATTTAATTGTTATTGTTCGAGAAAAACTCAGGGGCGAAGGTGGGGAAATAGCCGAAAAATATGGGCTTTGGAAAAGAATAAGAAGATGTGACGAACCATTGATCATACTTATTGGAGGGTCTTCTGGTGTTGGAACTTCATCAATTGCATTTGAGGTTGCAAACAGACTCGGCATAAGGAACATGATCAGTACAGACATGATAAGGGAAGTAATGAGAAAGATAGTGTCTAAGGAACTCTTACCCACCATCTATGAATCCAGTTACACAGCCTACAGATCACTTAGAATTCCACCACCACCAGAGTTGGATGAGGTATTGATTGGTTTTAGAGACCATGTTGATACTGTTAGTGTGGGCATCGAAGCTGTAATCGAAAGATCCCTCAAGGAAGGAATAAGTATAGTGATTGAGGGCGTTCATATTGTTCCAGGTTTTATTAGTGAGGAGCTGGTGAAGAAGCACAATGTAAACATGTTCGTACTCACACTTCAAGATGAAGAAGTTCATAAGGGAAGGTTTTATTCAAGATGCAGACAGCAGTGGGCTAGACGACCACTTAAGAGATACATGAATTACTTTGGAGCTATAAGAAGAACTCATAAATATTTCGAAAGCCAGGCAAACAAGTATCACGTACCGGTTATTGAAAACATAGATGTTACAACCACGATAGACTCCATAATAGAAACAATTACAAAGACCTATGGAAGTGATGATGATGTTAAATGAGCTAAAAGTTGAAGATGTGATGAGCAGTAAAGTTATAACAGTTTCACCATCTGAGGATGTAGTTTTTGCCTTTGAAAAGTTGATGAAACATAAGATCAGTTCATTACCAGTTGTTGAAAACGATAAACTTATGGGAATCGTAACTGCCACAGATTTAGGACACAACCTTGTTCTAGACAAGTATGAGATAGGAACCATTGTTGAGAAGGTTATGGTGAAGGATGTGGTGTGTGTCAAACCTGATGACGATCTTTTAACAGCAGTAAAAAAGATGAATGAACACGGATCAGATGAGGAAATAATCAATCAGCTTGTTGTATGTTCAGGTAATGAAATTAAGGGAATCATTTCTGATGGAGACATCATAAAATCTATTAAAAGCTAAAAATAGAAAAATTGAAGAATTAAAACTCGAAGAAACCAACTTTAACTGTTTGGAGTTACACGGGGCTTGAAGGACTCGCAGATACTTGGAAACTTTTTATTTAATTCTGTGCCCAATTTTTCTACAATATCTTCTTCAATTTCTCCACTGTGTTCAGTTTTCACGCAGAAGGCATCCTCATTAAGTTCTGCTTTGATGTACTCTGATCCCATTTGAATCTCAAATTTAACAGGATTTTTAGATTCTATCGAGTTAATAATATCGTCTATCATGGGATCTGTTAATTTAAGTAGTTTATTACCCTCTGGAATGTATGTTTTATCTTCAGTCACAATTTTTTTGATTAAAAATGGAGCACAACCTTCTGTACGTGCTGCTTTTCTGTTTATCCAGAACAGAACAGTCATTAATTTTTTCCTCGAATCAAGAGGACTTTCAAATTCTATTTTCTTCATTTATAAACCCCCTAGAAAAAATGTATTATAGAGATTTGATCTGCTTTGCCAGATCCACTCCCATTTCATAGCATTTTTCAAGTTCATCTTCTGATGGTTTGTAGTTGACCTTGATCTGGTTTACAACTTCAAATCCACAGTTTTCAAGTTCTTGTGCCAATATTTTTGGTGCTTCTCCACTCCATCCCATGGAACCAAAGGTGATGGCCTTTCTTTTTAATCCAGTTCTTGCGAAGTTCAAGCCCTTCAAATAAAATATGAGGTCTCCAATACTGGGATAGATCTGATTGAACATGGTGGGCACACCAAACACAACTGCTTTACTGTCGAGAATGTTGGTCACAATGTTACTTCTCTCATCAGCGTGCAGGAAGTGCATTGCAACATCAACATCTTCACTCATTATTCCCTCTGCAAATGCCTGGGACATGAGCTGGGTTGATCCATGCATGGTGTCGTAGACCAACGTGATCTTGTTGGAACATTTTCCAGTTGCCCAACCTGTGTAAGCATCAATTATCTTAATCGGATCTGTCCAGATCTGACCATGTGAGGGGGCAATCATCTGAATTTTACCAAGCAAATCCAAGCTATTTACTTGTTTGAATTTATTCAACACCAATCCAGATAATGGGGTTAGTAAGTTGGCATAAAACTTGGCTGCAGCACCCATAAGCACATTTTCAGATATGTCAGTATCGTAACGATCCTTGAAACAGAGGTGCTGACCAAAGGCATCGTTCGAAAATAGAATACCATCTTCCAATAGCAAACTGAACATACTGTCTGGCCAGTGAAGCATTTGTGCCTCTAAAAATGCAAATTCCTTACCTCCTATGTCCAAGCTGTCTCCAGTCTTAACAACATTGAAATTAACATCTTCAAGGGAAGGATAATGCATTTTAAGACCCTTAACAGCTGCTGCTGTACAGTAAACTGGTATTCCTGGGAACTTTCTGCATATCTCTGAGAGAGCACCACTGTGATCCTTTTCAACATGGTTTTGAATGATAAGATCCAGTTTAAATTCCCTGTTTTCCTTTTTAAATGCATCTTCCATTCTGGCCCAGAGTTGGGCTGATGTTCCAGGATAGGTGTTGTCGATGAGAGCAACTTTCTCACCAAATACCAGGTAAGCGTTGTATGTAGTTCCATCTAATGTGTAACCATGATAATCCCGCAAGTCCCAATCAAGGACTCCAACCCAATAAACTCCTTCAGTAATTTTTATTGCATCTGCCTTCATATTTTTAACACCTCACACTTTAAATTTCTAAATGTAATTTATTTACATGCTTCTATATATTTTTTTGGTTAATAATGTTTTAATTTCTTTTCAAAGATTAATCAATGTCTAAATTTTATAAAAAAGGCAAAATATGTTTATAATATGGGTTTAATCCTTCTGAAAACGGATAAGTGTAGTTCTGTTCGTATCAAACCGTATGAAAAGATTGTTTTGGTCAAAAATTAAAAAATAGCACTGATAACGAAGTACAAAGTTGCAGATATTGCTATACATGCAGGTATGGTGACAACCCAGGTGGTAGCAATGTGTTTGATGACATCGAGTTTAACAGTAGAAGTTCCCCTAGCCATACCAACGCCTATCACCGAACCTACAAGGGTTTGAGTAGGAGAAATAGGCATTCCAATGGATGCAAAGAGTAGTGTAATACTACCTGCTGAAATTTGGGCTGAAAAACCACGAGTAGGAACCAGCTCAGTAATTCTTCTGCCAATGGTGTCTGTAATTCTGTTCCCTGCTATGAGAATACCAAATACCAAGGCAATGGCCCCTAAGAATTTAATTGAAAATCCAATGGTGGCACCAACAGTAACATAGAGCACGGCTGTTGCAGCTGCAATATCTATAGCTCCCACTCCCAACGCAGCAAAGGACGAACTTCCAATTTGAAGATATGAAAATACTTTTTCGGTACGATCCTTGGCACCAATATTGCTTTTTAATTTGTTTAAAATTCCCAGTTTAAGAATGTAGTAGACTAAAAATCCTGATGCAAGACCAATCAGGGGTGAAATTACCCAACTGGCCATTATAAATCCAACTGTACTCCAGTTAAGATGATTAACACCTGCATAAACCAGACCATAACCAAGCACAGAACTTACAATGGCATCAGAGCCAGAAATTGGTATTCGTTTAATTAGGGTAATTGTTATCCAGATTCCTGCAGACATGGTTATTATAAATGCTCCCAAGCCAGTCATAAATTCGAGGGGTACAATTCCACTTCCCACAGTTTTAATAACACTACTGCCCAGAAACAAAGCACCTAAAAATTCGAACAAAGCCCCAACTATGAGTGCTTTGCGCATTGTAAGAGCTCCACTTCCAACAACGGTGCCCATGGAATTTCCAATATCGTTGGCTGCTATGTTAAATGCCATGTACATGGCGGTAATAACGCCTATTATCAATAACCAGTCCATGTATAATATTTTATTAACACCCTAATAAAAAGATTCTTTAATCATCCCCATTTTCTAGTTCTCTTCTTTGAATTTTTTTTGAATCCTCCCAAGAAATTATTTCAATAGATCGCAAGGTTCAAATACTAATAAAACTAAATGTTTAGTGGGCTAGACTGGAGGGTTAGGGGTCCTCTGTAAGCGCATATCCCCTATCGGCGCGGTCGAAGTTCAAGAGGCGGCAGATCAATCGGGTTTTGGCCCAGTTGTTCGATGTCGAAACTTCGTCCCACAGGATCAGTGGTAGCAGGATTTAGGCTGTAGGGCCGGAATTAACTGTTTTAACCATGGGAACGGGTCAGGTCTGGAAAGAAGCAGCTCTACCGTGGACAGCTGATGCTTGCGGAGCAACGGGGTGGAGTCGGGTTTCTGGATCACCAGCTCTCGCGAGGCCTGTCCACTCTTGAACATGCCCATTTATAATCACAGGTTCGAAGAATAGAACCTAAAATCCAAAACCTTTTTAACCATGAATGGATAAATGTTTCCAATACGTGTCTTAAGTCATGGAGACATATTCACGATCATAAAAATAAATTTTATGCTTAAATAAATTTTTGTCGGGGTGGCCCAGCCTGGTACGGCGGTGGACTGCTAATCCACTGATCCCTTGGATCACCCGGGTTCAAATCCCGGCCCCGGCGCTCTATTTATCTTAAGTGATAAAAATGAAGCTTCAAACAGTAGAAGGTAAACTTTATCCTGAAGATCCATTTGATTTTAAACAGTCACTTAATTTTATTGATAACTTTTTTTCATCGAGTAATGACTATTTAATACTTGAAAATCAACTTAAAACTGCTGTGCAACTTGAAAGTACTGTTGGATTCAAGGTAGAATCAACAGGAACAGTGGATGATCCTGTTTTACATTACAAACTTTTCTCAGAACAACTTAATAAAAACACCGTAGACAAGGTCATAGATAGAATAACATTCTTTTTAAGTTTAAATGATGATCTTAAACCGTTTTATCAAATAGCAAAAACTGATGATGTTTTTAAAGAAATTTTAGATGATCTCTATGGACTTCACCAAGTTAAATTTTTAACACCATTTGAAGCTGCAGCATGGGCGATTTTGAGTCAACGAATTTCAATGAATGTTTCCAGGAAAATGAAGGAAAAATTAACGGAATATGTTGGGAACAATATTGAATTTGAGGGACACAATTTTCAGGCTTTTCCATCTCCAGAACAGCTGAAAAACATGGACTTGGATGAATTGATCTCCATAATCAAAAACAAAAGAAAATCAGAATACCTTTTAAATGCTGCAGAGGCTTTCAGTTCGGTGGATGAGAAATTTTTAAGAACAGGTCCACTAGAAGATGTTAAAAACTGGTTAACAGATATTAAAGGTATAGGTGAGTGGTCAGCACACCTTGAATTAATAAGGGGACTTGGAAGAATGGAAGATTACACCCAAGACAGGATGCTCCAGGGATGTGTAGAAAAACATTACGGATCTACCACATCAGAGAAACTTGATGAAATTATACGAAATTATCGGGAATTTCCAGGCTACTGGGAATATTACTTGAGATCAGGCTGCTGATGTCTCTAAAAAAAATATACCATGACATTGGTCATGTCAACTATTGTTTTTGTAACTCTCTAATTGCTTTTCCCATTTTCTTGATTCCTTCTTCAATTTTAGCATTGTTGGAATTAGAAAAGTTCAGTCTGAGGGTATTTTTTTGTGGATCATCGGAATAAAAAGCTTCTCCAGGCACAAATGCAACTTTATCTTCCATTGCCCTTTCAAAGAGTTCCATTGCACTCATATCATCTGGAAGGGTCACCCACAGGAACATTCCACCTTCGGGTTCGGTGTATTTAACATTTTCTGGAAAGTGAAGCTTGATCATTTTCACCATAAAATCCCTTTGATTTTTGTACATTTTCCTTATAAGGGTTAGATGCTCTTCAACATCGTATTTTGTTAGGTAATGATGAACAATCATTTGTGAGAAGAAGTTGCTGTGAAGGTCTGATGCTTGTTTAGCAGTCACCAGGTGATGCATAGTTTCATCTTCAGCCACTATCCATCCCAGTCTGATACCTGGAGCAACTACTTTCGAAAATGATCCAAGGAGTATGGAGTTGTCAGTAAATGTTTTAATTGGTGGAAGATTTTCACCCATAAATCTAATTTCTCCATATGGATTATCTTCCACAAGCATAGTTTCATTTTGATTCAAAAGTTCACCAATGATCTTTCTTTTTTCAAGAGAGTAACTTATTCCAGTAGGATTTTGAAAGTTTGGAATAGAATACAACAACTTAGGATTATCCTCTTCAATGAGGGATCGAAGAACATCCACATCCACTCCATCATCTAAAAGAGGTATTGACTTAAAAATTGGTTCAAACAAGCCAAATGCCTGTAATGCCGCTAGATATGTTGGTTTTTCAACGAGTACAGTATCATTACGGTTTAAAAAAACCTTCGCAACAAGATCCAATCCCTGCTGAGAACCGTTGGTTATCAGAATATTTTCAGGATCAACGGAAAGCCCGTTTTGAGAGTATCTCTCAGACACAAGCTTTCTTAAAGGCTCATAACCTTCTGTTGTACTGTATTGAAGTGCTTCTGCACCGGAATTTTCCAAGATATAACTGGTTGACTCTGCAAATTCCTCCTCAGGAAAAGTATCTGGATTTGGCAAGCCACCTGCAAAGGATATGATATCAGGTTCATCAGCAACCTTCAAAATTTCCCTGACAAAGGATCTAGGTATTTTCGACATTCTGTTAGCGTATAAATTATTCATAAAATTCTCAACTCAAATCTGTTTATTTATAGTTTTTATTTATCTCTAAAAAGTATATTTCCATTCAAAAATCCTGATTCACTGAAAAGGATTTAAATTTCAACTGATCATCAAAACAAATTTTTTAGATTTACATTCGGCTCAATCTGTATTGAGGCTGCCATGGCTTCTTACATGTTCCCAACCTTGATGGTATTTGTGGTTGGATTGGTCGTATATGGATGTATCTGTCCTATTATAATGCTCTCTATCCTTTCCAACCGGACAAACCTTTATACAGATTCCACATGGAGATCTATATTCACTTCGAAGTTTTTTGCTTCGATCTGCACATTTCATTTTGTCAATGATTTTCATACAATCATTGTCCATGGATTCTATGGCATTGACAGGACAATGATGAACACAACTTTTACAGTGGATACACAGATCCTCATGAATCATGGCATCTCCCTCAATTTCAAGAGAGCTGAATATTGATGTGAACCTCACCCTAGGACCATATTTACGTGTTAGAAGAACATTATTTTCTCCAATAGTGCCAAGTCCCGCAAGATAGGCTGCATATTTATGCGAAAAGAAAGCTAAAGGATTTTCTAGCAGTACATCTATGTTGCCATAACCATCCCTTGGAATGCTAACAGATGGAATGCCCAATGAATTCAGGAAGCATGAAATTTCATAGGCCTTAGCATCAAGAACTTGGTTTACTGTTTTGTAATGCTCATGGTAATGGATTGAAGGGGCTGTTTCAACAATTGGGAGTTCAACAGGCAATCCAATTACTATAACAGTCTGTGTTCCGGGAAATATTGATTGTGGCCAGAATTTTTTGGGTATCCATTCTCTAAATTTGTTTGGAGAATCCTGAGGAGGTTTAACCCAACGATCCACAGGTGCAAAACCAAATATTGGAATTCCCAGTTCTTTGATTTTATTGATAATTTTTTCCTTGAGTGGTTTGGATTTCATGATCATTAAAAAAATATTTAATTAGCTGGATTCCAGCCTTTCCATGGCTTCTTCCAGCTTATCATAGGCTGTTGCATAGGATAAACGAACATGACTTGATCCCTGTTCTCCAAATGCCTTACCATTAACCATAACAACGCCCTTCTTTAAACCATCAGAAACAAATTTTTCAGGATTATCCACCCTTGGAAATACATAGAATGCTCCTTCAGGTACTGGACAATCAATTCCCATTCTGCCCAATCGTTTAATAACCAAATCTCTGCGTTTTTTAAATTCTGATACCATGGTCTTGACACTGTTTTGAGGTCCTTCAAGGGCTTCAAGGGCTGCTTTCTGTGCCATGGAACTAGCACAGGCTGCTATATACTGGTGAACCTTAAGAAGTTCTTCCGCTATGTTTCCGTTTGCGGATATATATCCAATTCTGAAACCTGTCATGGCGTAGGTTTTAGAAAAAGCATTGATGGTTATTGCATTTTCTGAGAACTGGCCAGCACTGTAATGTTTGGCATCGTATATGATCTTCTCATAAACTTCATCAGAAATTATGTAAATACCATTATCATCAGCAATTTCTGCAATACCCCTGATATCCTTTTTTTTCATCACACTCCCGATGGGATTGGATGGAGAATTTAGGATTATGGCCTTGGTCTTAGGGGTAATTGATTCAAGCACGTCATCACAAGTCATCCTCAGATCATTTTCTTCTTTGATCTCGATTCCCACAGGAACTCCATCTGCAAGTTTTGCACATGCGGAGTAGGAAAGAAAACCAGGATCCGGTATTAAAACTTCATCACCGGGATTTATCAGTGCCTGCATACATACATATACAGCTTCACTGGCTCCAACAGTCACAATAACAGAATCTGCAGAAGAATTTATTCCATTTTCTTTTTCAAGCTTATCTGCTATTGCTTCTCTCAATTCAATAATTCCCATGTTGGAGGTGTAATGGGTAAAACCTTCATTCATGGCCTGTGTTGCGGCGTCAATAATATTTTGAGGTGTTTTAAAGTCTGGCTCACCAATTCCAAGACTAATCGCATTCTCACCTGCTATTTCAAACATTCTACGGATTTCTGATAGATTTATAGAACTTACACGTTTAGATGATTCCATGATAATTACCATATTTATTTATTGTTTAGAGTTATATATATCGAATCTATGTCAGGATTGAAAAGATCTTTAGGTCTCTACGATGTAATCAGTTTGGTGATAGGTACAATTGTAGGAGCAGATATCTACATAGCAGCATCATTTGGTGCAGGATTATTAGGACCATTTTCTGTGGTAGCATGGGTAATTGCAGGTTTAATGGCAATAATAATTGCACTGTGTTTTGCTGAATGTTCATCAAGGGTACCTCAAGTTGGCGGTCCATATGCCTATGCAAAACGAGCCTTCGGAGAATTCACAGGATTTTTAGTAGGATGGGCTCTTTTAATAGCTTCATGGAGTGCAATTGCAGTATTTCCCCTGGCATTTGTTGCTTATTTAGCATTTTTCATACCGAATATGTCTCCAGAACTAGTAATTTGTATCAAAATATTGTTTGTCTTGTTTTTAACTGTTGTCAACTACTTCGGAGTTCGTGAAGCAGGAAAACTCAACGATGTTCTAACTATCCTAAAGATAGCACCAATTATCATCTTAACACTTGCAGGAATAATTTTCTTCGTACTGAAGCCATCACTACTCGTTTCCAATTTCACCCCTTTCATTCCACTGGGATTAAACGGACTGGGAAGTGCCATTGTTCTTATATTCTGGGCTTATGTTGGTTTTGAACTGGTAACTGTCCCATCTGACGAAATAGTCAATCCACAGAGAACCATCCCAATGGCAATAGCGATTGGAATGGCAGTAATAACAATTTTCTACGTTCTCACCAATTTTGTGATACTGGGACTGGTTCCTTGGGCTAATTTAGCATCCTCAACAGCACCATTGGCCCTTGCTGGTTACGCAATACTCGGAGCAATTGGTGCAGGATTTTTAACATTTGGTGCGCTGCTATCCATTTCAGGATCAGATGAAGCAGGAATACTTTCTGCAGCCAGAATCCCATATGCCATGGCAGCAGATGGTTATCTTCCAAAGGCCCTGGCAAAGGTGCACCCTAAATATGAAACACCCTATGTTGCATTGGTTATCCAAAGTATGGTGACATTAATTGCAGCCATATTTGGAACCATAAGCCAGCTTATCGTTCTATCTGTTTTCACACTTCTCTTCTGCTATCTATTAACATGCCTCTCAGTTTTTCCACTCAGAAAGAAGTTCCAGGAAGGTCTCAAATTACCATGGATAGTACCTGTTTCAGGTGTGATAATAAGCATTTACATCATGACCCAGTGTGAATTAAACCAAATACTGGTTGGAACAATTCTAATTCTGATAGGCATTCCAGTGTATGTTTTATTCGCACCAAAAACAGAAATAACAACTGTTAAAAGGGATTTAAAACAGGGTGAAGATTATGTTTCAAGAACAATAGAGACAGATGAAATATTTCTGGCTAAATTTATAAACCAGGTCAAGGAACTTGTTACAAGAACTAAAAACAGATTCAGTTAACATGCACCACAGTTGTAACAACCAAATTCCTCACACCATGGTGTCATTTTTTTACTTAAAGCCTTCTGAAATTCATTTTTTAGAAATTCAGGGTCTATTCCAACGTCTATATTTTTCCATGGCAACTCTGAATCAAGATTGTAGTTCGGTGATAGCTCTGCCCATTCCTTCATAGACACAGTTTCTTGCACAGATCTGTAGATTAGTTTTCCAAGCTCTTTACCACCCATTGAAAGCACGTACTGAAGCACGGACTTCCTTGGATTTTCAATCTTGAATGATCTGATCTTTATATTCGAATTCAGGTATTTGGCTTTGGATTTAATTGATTTGGTGTCAAATTTTTCCCATTGAAATGGGGTGTGGGGTTTTGGAATGAATGGATTCACACTGAGTTTTATCTGATTTCTCTTAGTTCCGAGTTTTATCAACTTATGTATGTAATCCACCATGGCTTCCATGTCTGCGGTTGTTTCTGTTGGTAAGCCGATCATGAAGTAGAGTTTTACATTAAGATCGTGTTGAATAGCTTTTTTTATAGTTGATTCTACAGATTCATCGGTTATAAATTTATTAGCTGCTTTTCTAACTTCCCATGTTGATTCTGGTGCAATTGTAATGGTTTTAAGGCCACTTGCCTTTAAAATTTCCAATAAATTTTCTGTGATGGATTCTATTCTGAGTGAGGGTGTGGTGATCTGCAGTCCCTGCTCATGGAGCCCTTCACAAAGCTCCTCAATTTTAGAGTAGTCAGAAACAGCAGCACCTATGAGCGCCACTTTTTTTAGCCCAGTTTGTTGACAGCCATTTTCCGCAATTTTTAAGAGGTCCTTCAGTGGCATTTCCCTTCTTGGTCTGAAGATGCATCCTGCCATACAAAATCTACATCCCCTTGTACATCCCCTCGAAACCTCCAGGAGGAATGCTCTTCCAAATGCAGGAATGTATTCATTGTTATCTGTTTCAGGAAATACCTGCCTCAGAGGATGGCAAGCATTTCTCAAATCCGGAACAGTCACCATTTTCACAGGATTATCAGCCAGATATACACCGTCAATGTCAAGGAATTCTTCTAAATTGTTCCTTGGATCATTTAATTCGAGACATTTATCTATAAATTTATCCATAACTGCTTCTGCTTCACCAACTATGAAAAGATCCACAAAATCTGTCATTGGAAGTGGGTTTGAACTAGCACAGGGCCCTCCGGCAATCACAATAGGATCCTGTTGTGTTCTATCCTTTTTTTTAACAGGCACTCCTCCTTCCTTCAACATCTTCAAAACATTGAAGTAATCCTGTTCATATTGGAGTGAAAAACTAACAACATCAAAATCCCTTAATGGTGAACCTGTTTCAAGACTCCTGGACATGGGATAAACAACCCTCTCACAGTAGATGTCCTCCCTGGAATTTAAAAAATCATAAATAATATGAAACCCCAGAGAAGACATTGCACTTCTGTAAAGATTTGGATAGCACGAAGCAAATCTCATATCAACATTTCGGAAGTCCTTGACGATTGCGTTGTGTTCAAGCAGCATAGTATATACTATTCTCAACTAATGGTAAGTATTTTTAATACACCACTTAAAATAATAAAATTAAATTTGAACAAATATTTGTTGTTTTATTTCTCCGCAACAGCACCAAAATCTGCCTAATGCGATTAAATAAGGTTTAGCTTAAAAAGATGATGGGATAGGGTTATTGTTTCATGCAATTGACTTTTTCATGTACTTCACTTTTAGATGGTTTCCCTCTTTTTTTATCACCTGTGGAACTTAAAAGTAGTTGAATAGCATCTAGCTTTGCCCTTTCAAGTAGTGCATCAAATATTGCACTAACCTTTAAACTGTCTTCATCAGTCCATTCCATATCCAGTTTTTTATAAATTTTTTTGAAGTATCCTACATAGTCCTTTAGTGATGTTTCAAGCTTTTGATGGTTGGCTTCTTCATATTTTTTTATAATATCAGACAGTTCTAGATCTTTAGCTTTTCCTTTATCATCATCTGTAATCATGATTAATTTCCCCCACACTACTTTTTTTTGTTTGATTTGACATATTTCTTTTATCCCATGATCGATATCCAATATTTAGCCAAGGTTATATTAGACAAAAATTAAATGTTTATTAAACCAATTTAGAGCAGGAAAGAAATAATTGATCCAGACAAACCTTAACTCTAAATTTTGTTAAGAATTTTTTATAATTGATGAAATGGGAAGCAAATAATGAATGAAAAGTCTTATAAAAAAGTTGCTGTTGGTGGAACCTTCGATAAATAACGGAACTAAACGATCACTACGGAACTACAATATCCGACGAAACAATCGACGCCATTGTTGTTAGTGAGGAAACAGAACCCACAGCATTTAAAATAAATGAAATAAGAAGGGAAAAGGGTATGAATGCCCTGGACATAGTGACAATTCACATGGTGTTGGCGGAAGATGGAAAACCCATATCCTCAACCAGGATCAGAAAGGGTGAAATAGACAAAAAAGGCACAATTATAAAGTAAATCAAATTTAACTAGTTTTTATACGTGAAAAACTATGCGGGGGCATTCTATTGAAGGTGGTTGTGGGATCCAAAAATCCAGTGAAGGTTAATGCAACTAGAAATGTGCTAGAAAAAATCTACGGTGATGTAACAGTTACTTCTTTAAATGTGGATTCTGAAGTTCCTGATCAACCATTTGGAATGAATCAAACAGTAACTGGTGCTGTTAACAGGGCAAAAAATGCATATTCATCTGATTTTGATTTG
Organism: Methanobacterium sp.; assembly: GCA_009712615.1. Taxonomy (GTDB): domain Archaea; phylum Methanobacteriota; class Methanobacteria; order Methanobacteriales; family Methanobacteriaceae; genus Methanobacterium_B. Next base: position 41,759 of record WASR01000362.1, read on the forward strand.
AGCGGGGGAATTGAGTCTGGTTTAATCGAAGTACCCAATACATTAACAGTATACATTGATATTCAGTGGTGTGCTATCTTCGATGGAAAACAAATTACAATAGGGGCAAGTTCAGGATTTGAATACCCTCCAACAGTCATAGAACAAGTTTTGGAAGGTGTTGAAGTTGGGGATGTTATGGATCAAGTTACAGGTGTTGATGCACTGGGACAGAAAAAGGGTGCAGTAAGCCACCTATCCCACGACATGCTAAACAGAACAGAAAACACCGAAGAATGCGTCTTAACAGCAATGATTCCTAGAATGAACAAAGACATCTATTTTACAAAAACAAACCCTGGAATATAACTTTTAACTTTAATTCGGTGATTTAAATTGGACAGTAGGAACACAGGAGATAAATTTGGAAACTTTTTAAGAAGTAATCGAAGCACCCTTTTTTATCTGGTTCTTTTACTCATTATTACATGTTCAATCACGTACAGCAGAATAATGGTTCAAATAAAAATGGGACCAGTATCTGACAGTGTTGTTTTTCTTGCAAACGCCCTGACAATGGCGGGTCAAGGTACAGGATATTCTAACCTTCTGTTTCCACCATTTTTCTCATTTGTGGTATCTTTATTTTTCAGGATGGGCTACATCTACTCAAGCACCATTTTTTACATCGATGGGGCCTTTTTTGTATTGGGTGTTGTGGGACTTTATTTACTTTTGAAGTTGAAGTTCAACGACATTGAAAGTTTTTTAGGGGCTTTGCTTTATGCAACATTTCCAATAATACTGGTTGTTTTTGGAGTGGGTCTATCAGATCTGCCCGGTGTCTGCATCACGATATGGGCTTTTTATTTCCTTGTGCTGGCTGTTGAAAGGAATTCAAAATTTTTTTATCTGGCAGTTCCATTTTTTATGCTGGCATTTTTAACCAGGTACAACAATGCACTCTTGATATTTCCATTTTTAATTTACCTTCTGATAAACAGGGAAAGAATTAACTATAAAAATTTAGCAGGAGGATTAGTAGCCGCTTTTTTGGTTATAATCCCTGTGTTCATATTTTTCTTTGAACAGTTTGGTAATGTGTTATATCCGTTTTTAAACTTCGCATCATCATCAAACATGAGTACAGGGGCTACGGTAAATGCCTATTACAATCCCAATATTTACTTTTTCTTGGAAAAATTACCAGTTTTAATTGGAAATATAGGGTTTGTTATATTATTAGGAAGCATTTTAGCCCTATTCATTTACATCACTTGGAATTTGGTCCATGATGAAAGATTAAGATCATTAAAAACAGCTCTAAATCAGGAAATGATACTGTATAAATTACTGGCACTGTTTCTGACTATTTTGGTATTTTTGATTACCTTTGGAAAAATTCAGTACCTGGTGTCTGAGATTTTGTTTGTTATAATTGCTTTCATCTTAAATGAAATCCTAAAAATAGGGAATGTTAAACATTCAGATTTGCACACCCTGTTTTTATCGTGGTTTATGGCGTTTTTCATATTCCACAGCACATTCGTTCTTAAGGATGTGAGATACTTCATTGTCATGATTCCTCCAATTGCGTACTTCATGATCCTTGGTTTGAGTGAAATTTCAAAGCGGATTAAACTGGAATATAATGGAAGGAATATCACTTTCACACTTTTGGCAGTTATCATATCAATACTTGCAATTTCATCCGCTGTATCCCAGATGCCCCTTATAATGCAAGGCAATCAGGATAATGTATTATTTAATCAGGAAATTAGTTCTGCCAGTACTTGGATTTCAGTAAACGATCCAGGTTACAAAGATCAAGAAATTTATTCAGATCTATGGCCCAATTTCAGCTGGGAATTGAAGACAGATGTCAAACCTGTTCCAGTTTTTAAGGGTAACAATTCATTCTTTATAGGTGTTATAAATTTCAGCTTTGATCAGGCGGACAGCGATAAATTCAACAGTTATCTTGTGAATAACAATGCAGATTACTACTTGAGCGTTAGACAAGGACTTAATTTAACTTCGTACACACCCGTTAAAAACTTTGGAGATTTGATCATCTACAAAAGGATACACTGAACCGGTATTGAACCTGGTAAGAATAATATCTGATGAATAACCACTAGAAATAATTCTTGACTAGTGGAATTTATTAATATGAAAAATCAACCTTAACATTAATTAGAATAATTGGGACGGGTGTATTTTTTGAGTAAAACTAATGCAGATTCAACAAGTAGGGCAACGACCATCAAAGATTTACTGTACAAATATAAATTTTCCATGATTTATCTGGTTTTACTCGTAATCATAGTTAGTACAGTCACCTACTTTAGAATTTTGGCACAAATTGAGATAGGGCCCATATCCGACAGTTTTGACTTTCTTTCAAATGCTTTAGTTTATGCAGGACAAGGCATGGGATATGCAGATTTATTAAGACCTCCATTCTTTGGATTTTTAATTTCACTTGTATTCCGAATGGGTTACATTTCCACCAATGCAGTATTTTACATGGATGGGCTGCTTTTTATTCTTGGAGTAATTGGATTGTATTTCCTACTTAAACTACGCTTCAACGATCTTGAAAGTTTTTTAGGAGCTTTACTTTATGCAACGTTTCCCATTGTAATAACCATTTTGGGAGTAGGCTTTTCTGATCTTGCAAGTGTTTCCATTACAATTTGGGCAATATACTTCACTGTTCTTGCGGTAAAGAAGGATTCAAAATATTTTTATCTTTCATTTCCCCTATTGATGATGGCATTTTTAACTAGGTACAATAATGCACTCCTTATATTCCCGGTCTTCCTGTACTTATTGATGAATAAAGATAAAATTAATATCAAACAAGTTATCATGGGTATGGGGCTTTCAATTTTAATAATTGCGCCTGTTCTGATATTTTTCTATCAAGAGTATGGGAGTATTATTTACCCATTTATTAATTTTGGAGCTTCATCAGCAGCAGTAACAGGTTCAACAGAAACTTTTGCATATAATCCAGATGTATTCTTTTTTGTAGAGAACTTTCCAAGTTTAGTGGGACTTCAAGGAATTTTTGTCATATTAATGATTATATTCGGTGGTTTAGCATTATCCTTGTACAAGTTCATTAAAAAAGATTTGAAATGGAGTGAAACTGCAAAATTAGCTTTGGATAACAGATTAACACATATTAAATTAGTGATTCTGTTAGGTTTAATAATTATATTTGTAGGAACTTTTGGAAAGCTATTTTACATGGTAAATGAAGTTTTATTTTTCATCATTGCTTATTTAACCTTCGATATCACTCGAAATTTGAATACGAAACATTTAAATCTGAATTGGATGTTTTTCGCATGGTTTATGACATTTTTCATATTCAACAGCATATTTGTGATGAAAGATCTTCGATACTTTGTTATGATGGCCCCTCCGGTAGCTTACTTCATGATACTTGGTTTGAGCGAAATATCCCAAAGGATTCCACTCAAGTTTAAAAATAGAAATATCATATTTCCCACAGTTGCGATATTAATAACAATTATCATGCTATTCTCAACTGCATCTCAAATTCCGGAAATAGTGAGCTCTAACCAAGATAAAAAAGTAATTGATTACGAACTTAAAGAATCTAGCCAATGGTTTATTAACTACGATCCTAATTATAAGAATCAAAATATCTACTCAGATTTAGGACCAAACTACAGTTGGTATCTTAAAACTGATGTAAAAACTGTACCCATATTTAAGGATAATCAAACATTTGCAAATGGTGTAAAAAATGAAACATTTAACCAGGCAGATAGTGATCAGTATAATAACTTCTTGATTACAAACAAAGCAGATTACTACCTAAGTTTACGAGAAGGACTTAATCTAACATCTTACACAGCTGTAAAACAGATTGGAGATGTTACAATATACAAAAGAAATAATTAATTATAGATAATATGAAAATTGGAGTAATCACCTCAGCCTATCCTGAACATGAAGATGATCCTCATGGTATTTTTGTCCACAGGCTGATGAGGGAAGTCAGTAAACAGGGTCATGAAGTACATGTGCTAGCACCTTACACTGGAGATAAAACAGACTATCAATTAGACGGAGTTCACGTTCAAAAATTCAACTACTTTTATCCCAAGAGATTTCAGAAATTAGCGGGAAGATCCGGTATGATAGATAATGTTAAGGAAGGATTTTTTGTTAAAGTTCAGTTTTTATCATTCCTACTTTTTAATGTAATAAATTCCTGTAGAAAATTTAGAGATATGGATGTTGTGCATGTTCAATGGCCAATACCAAATGGTTTAGGAGTTTTATTCCTTAAATGGATATATAATGTGCCTTATCTTAGTACAGTATATGGGGAAGAAGTCTATCTTTCAATGAGATATCATGTAACCTACGTTCTAAAATTTTTACTCCGTGGCTCATCTAACATTATAACCATAAGTAACGCTACTTATGAGGCTTGTTTAAATATTGGATTGTCAGAAAGCAAACTGGATATCATACCATTCGGAGTGGACACTTCTTTTTATAAACCTTTAAGTGTCATTAAAGACGAGGAAAGCTTTCAAATCTTATCTGTAGGATATTTAATTGAAAGAAAGGGATTTATATATTTGATCAGTTCAATTAAAGAGGTTCTAAAGGAACATAAAAATATAAAGTTGAAAATAGTTGGGTCTGGTCCTCAAGAACAGCAGATAAAAGATCACATATCCAAATTGAAATTGGAAGACCATGTAGAAATCCATGGCAATATAACTGATGAAGAGTTGCTTAACATGTACAACTCTTCAAATCTCTTTATCTTACCATCAATTGTTGATTCACAGGGTAACACTGAAGGTTTAGGGGTAGTTTTAATTGAAGCTATGGCATGTGGACTGCCTGTTATAGGTTCAAATATTGGCGGAATCACAGATATTATCCAAGATGGTGAGAATGGACTACTTGTCAATCAAAAAGACGTTTTTGGACTTTCAAAATCAATTATTAAATTGATCGAAAACCCAAACTTAAGAGAAAAGATTTCACTTAATGGTTATAAAAGTGTAAAAGCTAATTTTACTTGGGAAGTAATAGCCAAACAATATGATCATTTATACAAAAATGTAAAATAGAAATTCAGAGGATTTTCATGTCAAAATATAACAATTTGAACAATTGTCCATACAGTGTACATCAGAGAATTATTGGCTCTATTGGACAAAATAAGAATATTTTAGATGTAGGTTGTTCTGAAGGAACTCTTTCTAAAAAAATGAAGGAAAATGATTGCACAGTTATTGGTATTGAATTAGATGAAGAAGCAGCGAAAAAGGCTAGAAAATTCTGTAAAGAAGTATTAATTGGAGATGTTGAATCTGTTAAAATTAGTTCTGATTATGAAAATTATTTTGATATAATCCTTTTTGCAGATATTTTAGAACATTTAAGAGAACCTTCAGACCTTCTAGTTCGATTTAGTAAATATCTAAAGGATGATGGATTAATAATAATATCTGTACCTAACATAGCGAACTGGAGAAAACGATTTCAATTGTTATTTGGTAAATTTGATTATCAAGAATATGGTATACTTGATAATAGTCATATAAAATTTTTTACAGAAAAATCAACCAAAAACATGATAATGGAAGCAGGTTATGATATTGTACAATTTGATCTGACAGTGGGAGACATAAACGTATTTCCAAGATTATTTCATTCAATAGGAAGGGTTTGGCCAAATTTATTAGCTTTTCAATTTTTTGTAATTGCTGAAAAAAATTAAAATTTGATATCAATTTGGAAGTGATATTAACTGCTTTCCTATTTTTACCAACATTTAATTTATTTGATTAAAATATTAATACGGTATAGTAGCATTTTGGATATAATATTCCTCAAAATAAATTTTCAGAAAAATTATGTAAAAAGTGATTAAATTGAATATGTATAAATCGTTTGTGAGGAGAATTGGCCTAATTGGAGTAACTAATTTTCTCGTGGCACTCAATAC
>WASR01000331.1 GCA_009712615.1 Methanobacterium sp.
AATATGTTAAAATGGTAACTCCAATTTCATGTTATATTTATTTAAGAAATGTATTTAAAGAAAATTTAATCCAAAGCATTTACACCCCTTTCTAATGTTCTAACCCGTAAAACATCTTCAACAGGTTTAATACTAATATAATCATCTATATCATCTGTTTTTATAGATTTTATAGCATTTATAACGTATGGAACTTCATCGGATCTGATTGTCATGACTAGTTCAGTTCTCATTTTCATTTGTGCTTCATGTTGATAACCCCTGTAAATTTCTTTTGAAGCCACATCTTGAACTAATTTATTTTTTATGACAGTCATATTTGCAAATCCATTGTTTTCAAGAACTTTCATTACATTTTCAAATTGTACTGGATTCATTGACATTTTTATTCTGCATATATCATGATTATCAGAAGGGGTTAAAGCGTCCTTCATCTTTGCAACCATATCCTTATCATTGAAAGTTCTAGGTGGTTTTTCCATTTTGAATTGAGTTTTTACCTCTGTTAAAGGTTTAGGATCTGGTTTAGAATCTATTATCTTATTGTCCACATTCATAGACTTAAATAATAATTTATATCCATCCGTTATCCCTATTCCCTCATTTGCTATTGTAGGTACTGTTAAAGAATTTATGAAGTGGTTGTTTAAGTTTTGATTCCCTAAATCCTGTTTGTTAGCAAATATAACATGTGGAATTTCCTTGGATATAATCATTTCAACTACTTCAAGATCATTTTCATTAAATCCCTTTGAGTTGTCCAGCACTACTATTATTCCATCGGGGCCATGCCCATTTTCAAACAGTAGAATTTCATCGAAGGACTTGTAATTATCTTCCCCCTTCAACATGAACAAATAATTTTTGTTGTTATTTAAAACAACGCTAGCATATGATGCTACCAGTGTCCTTGTTTCTCCCCATTCAACGTTGTTTACAACCGTATCCTTCCCAGAATTTGACGGCCCTATTATTAAGATGTTAGTTTTGTACCCCATTTTAATCCCTATTGAATAAGATCTGTAGTCCTACAATGTAGGAATAAGGAATCCTCTTTCCTATATACTTATGGTTTACTGAGTAATAACATGAACAGAATTCAAATGAAAATATTGATAAAAGTAAAACTTAAAAGTTAAACTATTTATAACTATGCATATAATTTAAAAAATATTAATAAATCTAACATTTTATCGAAAAATTATTTTAAACGATCCAAATGAAAACAATAAAAGAACTTTACAGAATAGGTCTCGGACCTTCAAGCAGCCACACCATTGCACCATCAAATGCTGCTAAAATCTTTCGCAGTAAGACACTTAACGCCTTCCGATATGAAGTCACATTGTATGGAAGTTTAGCAGCCACAGGAAAAGGTCATTTAACTGATCAGGCTATAAAAACTATTTTTGACACTGTTAAATTTGATGTGATTTGGAAAAAGAATGAAGAACTTCCAATGCACCCCAATGGAATGAAGTTTCATGCATATGATGAAAACAATAATTTAATTGATGAATGGACAGTTTACAGTACTGGTGGAGGTGCAATTAATGATTTTATTCAAGAAACTGATTCTAAAGAGGTCTATCCATTTAATACAATGCAAGCTCTTCTTAAAAAATGTGATAATGACGGTAAAGTTATCTGGAATTACATTGAAGATTTTGAGGGGAAAGAAATTTGGAACTACTTCGATGAATTAATCCATATTATGAGAGATTCAATAGATAGGGGTATAAATCAGGAAGGTGTTTTGCCCGGTGATCTTAAATTAAGAAGAAAAGCTGCCCAATTTCATGCTAAGGCTAAAAATTCCAGTGGTTTTGTAGAAAAAAATGGTACAATATTTTCATACGCACTTGCAGTTGCAGAAGAAAACGCCAGTGGAAATTTAGTTGTCACAGCACCCACATGTGGATCAGCTGGCGTGGTTCCAGCTGTAATATTTTCACTCCAAGAAATAAATGGACTTAACAACACACATGTAAAAAGAGCTCTTGCAACTGCAGGATTGATTGGAAACATCATAAAAAATCGTGGATCAATATCAGGTGCTGAAGTTGGATGTCAAGGAGAAATCGGAACAGCATGTGCCATGGCAGCTGGAGCCGCAGCACAACTTATGGGAGGAACTCCTCATCAAATTGAATATGCTGCAGAAATGGGAATGGAACATCATTTAGGTCTGACATGTGATCCTATAATGGGGCTTGTGCAGATTCCGTGTATAGAAAGAAATGCATTTGCATCTGTAAGGGCTATGGATTGTGCTTCCTATGCTATCCTATCTGATGGGAGACATATGGTATCATTTGATGAAGTAGTTGATACCATGGCCAGAACAGGGAGAGATCTCAAAAAACATTACAGAGAAACTTCAGAAGGTGGTCTGGCAGTTTGTTACACTAAAAAAATGTAATTCATTTTAACACCATAAACTTCGAATTTCATCAAATATCTGATTTAACTGAGTATTTGAAGTTTGTTTAATGAAAACAGGATTTAAATCCTGTCCTGTTACTTGATGTGGAAATTCCATGAAAAGGGAATAACCAGGTTCATATGCTGCAGAATGGAAAAGTACTGCTCGATTATCGGGGTCTGATCTCAACCAGTTTTCAACTGCAGTTTTATCTTGAACATTTAAAACTCGAACACCTATAACCTTTGATCCAGTGATTCTTGTTTCATTAATTATTTTTTCTGTTTCTCCTTTACCTGCGTCAATAACATCTAATTTGAGGGTCATGTTGTAAGCTGTCTCCAGACAGTGAAAATATCTGTTGGGAGTATCGCAGTACTGATCAGGATAAGTTTTATTGGTGGTCTGTACAACAATAGTTTCATTGGTTTGTATGGCAATAGGCTGAGCACCAATTACTGCAGCATTAGATGAACACCTTCGTATGGGTTCTCCAGCCAATATTTTTCCGGTTCCATTGTATGGCATGACAAGCGCTGAAAACCGGTCACATGGAGCATAACAGTTAATACCGCGAACCGAAAGATATTTTTCTGCTTTAGCTTTACCTGGAAGATCTCCACATGCAACTACCAGATATGCATCGTTATTTATGGCTCCTGGAACAAGAACATTCATTCCATGAGTGTTTACTTCGATCTTGGTGTTGTTATCATCACCATCTACTGAAAATAGAGGTCCAGCTTTACTTGGATCAACTCCAAATTGGAAATTTCCAGTCTCATCTGGACCGTACCATTCACCATTGATTTTTTTTATTGGAACTCCAGTAATTGGAATAACATTAACATGAGCATAATCCATAAGTTCAGCTACCCTGGCACCTTCCATATATGGAACAAGTTGTTTTGAAGAGTTCGGACTCTGATATGGAGGAGTGTTCACATTTACGTTAGAAGCAACATCTTTTATGACACGATCCACTTGTGTAACAACCTTAGCATTGTGAGGAACAATTAAATACGTTGATCCAATCACTATAATTGAAGCATTGGAAGGATTTGTCTCTAAACCTTGAAAATAGCTATTATTATTAGTTGAATAGGAACTTTCTATACAAACTGCTGATAAACCTATACAAATTACTCCTATCATTACAAATATCTCTATTTTTTTCACGTTTGTAATCTCCAATTAAATGTTAGTTTTCATGTAAAACTTAAGAGTTTATAAT
>WASR01000082.1 GCA_009712615.1 Methanobacterium sp.
CAAATAAATTATTAAGTAAGAATGAAAGAATATTAATCAAAATTAAGGGGAAAATATTATGGCAGAAAAAACTGAATTAAGACAAAAGGTTATAGGAATTGGTTTTGAAGATGATTTAATTGTTAAATCTCAAAGAGGTCGAACATACAGTGTCAAATTAGCAGAAGACCTTGAAATTGACACAGAAGCACTGTTCAGTAAAGATACTGAAGAAGAAGTGTGGGCAACCATAGATACTGGTGCAAATCCATGGGTAGTTCTCGAAGTAGAGATCACCGGTTGAATGGTAAAAGAAGATTAATTCATAAACTAAACAGTAATATCCCAAGGGATATTATATAAATCTCTCATTTTTTTTGTTTCCAGTGGAATTATGTCCTTTTTCACAGCATATTGGAATTTATTCTAAATCTCTAAAACAGCAATTCATTTCTTGATGGTCACTCCTAAAACTCCCCCAACCAATCCTAGAATAAAGCTTATGATTACTGTGACCTGAAGTATAACATAGTACACTAGAATTAAATTGTCCCCTATAAAACTTTCTAATGTTGCATTCCAAGTTCCAAGCAATATGAAAAGCAATGTTAGAATCAAACCTCCGACCAAACCAGAAATTGCTCCAACAACTGCACCATCTTTCCAATCCAATCCAGAATAATCTTCGTATCCTCTGCTTAGATAAGATGCCAAGAATCCACCAATAATGGGACCTATGAAAGATAATGGTAAGTATATTATGGTTATAACTACGGTTAAAATTGCGTTTACAAACGCTGCCAATCCAAGCAACTTCCAATTCATTTGAATCTACCTTCAATTTTTTTTAAAAATTTATCAAATCCAAGGAATATTTTATGTTCCAGTATTTCTAGTAGACTTTAAAATTAAACCAGATCATTAATATTATGCTCGATTTTCTTAATAACCCCTGAATAACTATTAAATTGTAAAACTATAAATACTAAATCTGTTCAAGTTTACTTGATAATAACTAAAGGTATTTTGACTATAAAATTTAATTTGATGGTGAAGATGTTTTCAAATACACTGGACAGCTATGCACATTTTAATGGACTTAAAGATGCTAATACTTATTTTAAGGTATTTTTTGCCATTATAACCCTTTTAGTGAGTTTAATCTCGACTTCACCCATAGTACCGCTAATAATTGCAGTTGTTATGTCAATATTGATAGTGTTCAAGGCAAAAATTTCTTTGAAGTTCTATTTAAAGTTTTTAACCATTCCACTCATCTTCGCATTTATAACATTCATATACATGGCAATATTGTTTGGTGTTGGAACGCATATTCTCGATCTGGGATTATTCAACCTAGCAGTAACATCAGATGGTTTTAACCTCGGATTTTTAGTATTTGCCAGGATGATGGGCTGTTTCACATGTTTAGCATTTTTAGCCCTTACAACACCCATGAATGAACTGTTTTCTGTTCTCGAGATCGTTAAGATTCCTCAGATAGTCCTGGAAATTGCAATGTTAATGTATCGATACATTTTCTTATTTTTGAGTGAAGCAATTAACATGTACCATTCCCAAGAAACCCGGTTGGGTTACATATCATTTAAAAAGTCTTTCAAATCTATGGGAATTTTAGGAAGTAACCTATTTATTAGGACTTGGATCAAAGGAGAACAATCCTACGTTGCAATGGAATCCAGATGTTACAATGGCACAATAAAAAGCATCAAAGAACCAGATAATATCCGAAATGTAGGCATGCGAAACATTGTATTGCTGGTTATATTTGAACTATCACTGTTTGTAGGTGTTTACATGTCTGCAAGTTTCAGGATATTCTAATTATAGAAAATTGTTGAGGTAATTATTCTAAAAATTGTCATGACATCAAATATTTACCCTGGTCTGTTACAAAGGTTGTTTTTGATAGTTTCATGGATGGATCGGAGCGACATGTCTCTGATGATGATAATGAATGAATACAAATAATCCATTTCTTTGTTTTACCCGATAGTTTCATCTTCTTGGTGGTTTTTGAGAATGTTTCTTGCCGCTACAATTCCTGTTGCTGCAGCTCCCACTATTCCCCTTGAAACACCAGAGCCATCACCAGCCGCATAAAGGCCTTCAATTCTTGTTTTTAAGTGTTTATCCATCTCTAGTCTCATTGCGTAGAGTTTTATTTCAGGGGCATAAATTAGGGTTGAATCAGATGCCACTCCCGGAATAACGTTGTTCAATGATTCAAGCCCCTCAATAATATCCACCACAACCCTGTGGGGCAGAGCCATCGCAATATCACCAGGAGTCACACTCTTGAGTGTGGGTGTGACGTTACTTCTCTCCAACCTTCTCCACGTAGATCTTCTACCCTTCCTGAGATCACCAAGCCTTTGAATTATGGGTTTACCCCCTCCCAAAGTGTTTGCAAGATTTGCAATGGAAGATGCATATTCCGATGTGTTTTCAACAGGCTCTGTGAGTTCAACCCTTACAAGAAAAGCAAAATTCGTATTTTCAGAAATTTTATTAATCATCGAATGCCCATTCACACCAACAAAGTCGTCGTATACCTCTTCAACAACAAATCCCTTGTTACATACACAGAATGTTCTTACAAAATCATCATAGGTCTTTGTTATAATGTGAAATTTAGGATCCCAGTTTATCTGTGTTAATTCATCCATCACTATCTGGGGAAGTTCAACACGCACTCCAAGATCCACAGGGTTGTGCTTAACCGGAATATCAAGTTTTTGTGCCTGAGAATACAGCCATTTCGCACCCACCCTACCTGGCGCAGCGATAACATAGCGGGTTTTAAGTGTAAACTCACCCTCTTTATTTCTAAGTAATGCACCCTTCAACTCTTCATCCACAACTATGTCAATTACTTCGGTATTGAGCATGAAATCAACACCCCTATTCTCCAATTCATTTTTAATGGAATTTATAATGGGCGGAGTATTGTCGGATCCCATGTGCCTTTGAACTATTGGAATGAAATTTATTCCATTAGCAGCTGCTTGTTTCATAATTGGAGCTATTTTATCGGCTTCAGGTGCAATTATTTCCTTTGAAGCTCCGTGTTTTAAAAATAATTCATCAATTTTCCTTACAATTTTCCAAGCTTCATCAGAATCTACAAATTCTTCGAGATCACCACCAATATCTGGTTTAAGATTCAGTTTGCCATCTGAAAGTCCTCCTGCCCCTCCAAGTCCGCCAGTTATGTTACAGGGATAACATTTCCTGCATTTTCCATCTTCAAGGGCTCTGCATATCCTATGATCAAGACCCCTTCCCTTATCCACAACAACAACATTCATGTTATCTGCAAGTTCATTTGCAGCAAAAATACCAGCTGGACCTGCACCAATAATTAGAACATCATAATCCATTAGAACCATCCCCAGTTTCCATTTCTATTGATATATCTGTATGAAAAACATCATAAAATTTGTTATTGGTAATATAAATTTCCAGAGAGAGACATGCATTGCAAGTGTATAAATTATTGAAAAAAATTGAATAGAATAACATCAAATTTCCAGTCAAATTAGAGCAAGAGTATTGTATGATCATATCCATTGAAAATTCTGCCAGATCTGTACAGATTCATAATAG
>WASR01000294.1 GCA_009712615.1 Methanobacterium sp.
CTCCTGCGGGTGGGGTGCACTGGGGTGCAAAATCCGTCGATTTGCCCCCATTCATTTCACCGGTACCCGCAGAATTGGCCGCCTCCTCAGGCGATACGAGGGGCGGTCGCCCGATGGCATTGTAGAGTTCGATCCTCCTTGGCTCCACCAAGTTGAAAAGGGCTTCGCCGGCAGCGGCGAGGCCCTTTCTCTTTTGCAGCAACCGACGACACCAACGGTCCAGACCCCTGATCCGGGTCCGTGGGACAAATTGACTCTGACCCGGTTTCTCTGTGCGGAGACCGCGGCATCAGGACCCGCGTCGCTATACCGGACCTCCCCTGTCTGGCACGACAACACGGTTGTATGCTGACGACAAAATCACTCCTTTTTCGGACGGTTCCGTGATCGCCGCCCCTCTGAAACGCATGCCTTTCCGCTGCAGGACGGCAACGATGACGAAGCTGATGATCACCAGAAGCGTCCAGGAACTGATTTTAGCGGTGCCGACAATCGCCCACCCCCGGATTTGGTGGGGATAGACCCAGGCACCAAAGAAGGTCGCGATATTTTCCGCGATCCAGATGAAGAAGCCGATCAACAAAAACGAAAGCGCCAGCGGCATGCGGCGCTCGATTCGGATCACAGTGAAATGGACGTGGCTTCTGCGGAAGAGAATGAGCACGCAAAGACCGAGGAGCCAACGCTGATCCGGAAGATAATGGTTGGCAAAAAAATTGGCGTAAACCAGGGCACACAGGGCGATCGCCTGCCACGACCGGGGAAACCCTTCAAGGCGAAGGTTAAAGATCCGCCAGGCCTGGATCATATAGCTCGCCACGGCCGCATACATGAACCCGCTGTAGAGAGGAACGCTCCCCAGTTTGAATACCGCGGGTTCGGGATAGCTCCATGAATGGATGGAAGGGGCTGTTTTGAACAATTCGAGCCCAACCCCCAGCAAATGGAACAGCGATAAAACACCGACGTCGCGCCAACTCTCCAGCCGGAAGAGCACCAGGAGCAACTGGATGGCCACCGCCCCCAGAAACAGGAAATCGTAACGCAGGACGCCCGGGATGCGGATATGGCTCGAAACCACGAGAAGCGCCAGGAATGACCCGGCGAAGAGACAGGATGCCAACTGTTTGAACCCAAAGCAGAACAGTTCGCGGACGATGTCACCAAAGACCGGTCCGGTCGCGCGGCCAACGGTCCGTTCAGCGGCCTCCTGGAACCGGCGAAGATAAGGACGCATGACCGGAAGGCTCAGGCGACGTTGGAAAGGCCGCCGAAGCGCCGGTCTCTCCGTCGAAATTCGGCAATCGAAGCCTGCAAGTCTTCGGTGCCGAAATCCGGCCACATCTTTTCGCTGAACCAGAGTTCGGCATAGGCGCTCTCCCACAAAAGAAAATCGGAGAGCCGCTTCTCGCCGCCGGTGCGGATCAGGAGATCGACCTCGGGCGAAGCGGCATCTCCTTCCCGGGCCTTGGAAACCAGCTTGCCGAAGTGCTCGCGGGAGGGCTTATCGACCGATCCAAGTTGAACCGCCGCCTGCAGGATGGCATCGCGTGACGAATAGTCGAGAGCGACACGAACGTGCAAACGGCGCCCGGAGGCGGTGGCATGTTCCACCTCCTCGATCTGCCGGACGAGGCCGGCGGGAAGACGGTCACGACGGCCAATGACAGAAAGGCGCATATCGTTTTCGATGAAACGACGGGCTTCCGAGCGGAGATAGGTGCGAAGCAGGACCATCAGCGCCCCGACCTCGTCGGCCGGGCGCCGCCAATTGTCGGACGAAAACGCGAACAGGGTCAGGGTGGAGACACCCATGGCCGGTATGGCTTCGATGAGGCGGCGGACCGTGGCAACACCGGCAGAGTGGCCGGCGGTGCGGGGAAGGCCCCGGCGGGTCGCCCATCGCCCGTTGCCGTCCATGATAATGGCGACGTGAAAGGGCTCTTTGTAGTCGCAATCACTTTGCATTGCAAAGTCTCCCGGCAAAAAAAGAGAGAACATCAGGTGGAGGCCAGACCGAGCGGAGAAGAGGACGCCTCTTCGGATCGGGTGGCTGCCGCCGCGTCGCGGACCACCTGTTCGAGGACGGTCAGGTAGTCCAGAAACTGCTTACGGCCCTCGGCCGTGATGCGACAGGTCGTCTGGGGGCGATTGGATTCGAACGTCTTGACCGTCTCGACGAGGTGCGCCTCTTGCAGAATTTGCAGATGGCGGCTGAGATTCCCATCGGTCAATCCGCACAACTGCTTGAGATCGCCGAAAAGAAGGCCCTTTGGATGGGCGACCAGTGAAGTCAGCACGCCAAGGCGGGCTTTTTCATGGATAACGCGGTCGAGGCCTTCGTAGGCAAACCGCCCCGCCTCGTCACCACCGCCTCTAGTTTTCTTCATCCGATCCCTCCACACGTCGCAGCAGGGCGGCGGCCAAAAGCTGGCCCAGGCCAAAAGGGACTCCCATCGCCAGCGGAGAAAAGGCATGGCCGCCGTTCGCCAGGGCGATGCAGGTCAGACCGGACGCCATATACCAGAAGCCCACTGCTATTAACGGACGGGGAACGGAGCTGCTCGCCGCGAACATGCCGAGGCTCAGCAGAATTTGCCAAAGCCCGGGAAGCAGCCAGAGAGTGTGCGGTGCGGTGCGGGCCAGAACCGCGGTGAGGAGGGCCCCGGCGGCAATAGCCGGCAGTTGCTTTTCCGCGGCAAGGCGAATCATCTCGTCGGCGAGGCCGGAATGGATCCGTCTTGAGCGGGTCACCACCTCAACGCCGATCAGTGCGACCGACAGGGCCGCGGTTGCGATCCAGAGGGCAAGATAGGCGGTGACGTCATTGGCCGGATCCGGGATATATCGGGCCTGAACCACGGCCGCACTGACCGCCAGGGCGGCAGTCGCCGCCAATGTGGTCGGGCCATAGCCGCGAAATTGGCTGGTCTGTGCCATCTGGTCCCGTATCGCCGCGATATCGCCCAACGCTTTTCCGAGATCCCGCATCAACGCCATCCGTTAACTTTGCATTACAAAGTACACTGCGTTATAAGGTTTCCGCAAGCCGGATTTGCCAAGGAGGCGACGACCGACTGTTCGCGCCCGTTCCTCCGGCTGTTTGGGGAGGCAGCATGCCGGGTGGGCACCCGAAGTCTCTTAAATACGATGCGGCCAAACCGCGCCTGGGCTACGCCTGTACCGTCGCGGCGATCATTGTGACGGGCCTTGTCGTAAGGCATCCGGGGCTGGGCGTCCCCTGGCCGGTGGCGAAATATGGCGGCTCGATCCTCTGGGGTGGGATTGTCTTCTTCCTGGTCGCGACAGCCGCGCCGACGGCACCCAGAGCACGGAGAGCCGGGATTGCCGCCGGGATCGCCGTGCTGGTCGAGTTGGTCCGGCTCTATCACACTCCCTGGCTTGATGACTTCCGGCTGACCCTGGCGGGCGCCCTGTTGCTGGGCCGGTTTTTCTCGGTCTGGAACATCGTGGCCTATTGGACGGGGATCGTCGCCGGCGTTCTGGCGGAGAGTCGATTTCGGAGACATCGGGTATAGAACTCCGCCCCCCTCCCATCAGGACGTGATCGCCCT
>WASR01000217.1 GCA_009712615.1 Methanobacterium sp.
CAATTATATCTCACCAAATATAACCCTTTGTTTTCTATTTAAACAGGTGTTTGAGTTTTGAAAAGAAGGATACTTCTTCTGTTTCCTCTTCTATGATCCTGAAGTCGTCGTGCATGAAGTAGTTCTGGGAGTCTATGAGGTCCACACCCCTTATGATCTTCTCATAATCTCCCTTGTCATTGATCCTTCTGGCCTTTAGATTGTCGTTTAGCATGATATTTAATATGCTCATGATCCTCTTTTTTAAGACCGGTTTTTCTATTGGAAATGCTATTTCAACCCTTTTTTCTGTGTTTCGGGTCATGAGATCCGCACTCGAGAGGTAGATCTCGAGATCATCCCCTGTTCCAAAGCAGTATATCCTAGAATGTTCCAAAAATCTACCCACAATGCTGATGATTTCGATGTTATCTGTTTTTCCGGGCAAACCTGGAATGATGCAGCATATTCCACGTATGATTAGTTTTATCTTAACACCTGCTTCTGATGCTTTCTGGAGCATGTCTATGAGTTCCCTGTCTGTAAGTGAGTTCATTTTCATGGTTATGGCTGCAGGTCTTTGGTTTTTGACCTTGTCAATTTCAGCCTCGATTTTTTCGATGAACTTGCTTTTCAATCCATAAGGCGCGACTAGAAGTTTTTCTTAGTCACCGTTAATGTTTGATATTGCCATGTTCTTGAAAAACAGCATTGCGTCTTCTCCAATAACCTTGTCTGTGGTTATGAAGCTCATATCAGTGTAGAGCTTCACTGTTTTTTCGTTGTAGTTACCTGTTCCAAGCTGGGTTATGTACTGGATTTTGTTTCTGTCCCTGCGGGTTATGAGGCATATCTTTGAATGAAGTTTGTAATCTTCAAAGCCGTAGAGAACTGTGCAACCCGCCTCCTGAAGCAGTCCTGCATAGTGGATGTTGTTTGCCTCATCAAATCTGGCCCTGAGTTCTATTATCACAGTCACATCCTTACCATTTTCACGTGCCTCAAGCAAGTACTTTATGACACTCGAAGATCTGGCCAGTCTGTAGATGGTTATCTTAACTGATATTACATTTTCATCGTTGGCCGCCTCTTTAAGCAGTCTTAAAAATGGTTCTATTGAATCATAGGGATAGTTAAAGAGGAAGTCCTTCTTCTTGAGCTGTGAAATTATGGAACTTTCCTTCACTGTGTCAGGTATTTTTGGGTTAAAGGGCGTGAAGGAGAGTTTGTTGAAGATGTACTCGTTCACATCCTTAACATGGCTGTATAGATCGAAGACGTAGCTCATTTCAAGGGGTGTGTTTGATAAAAATGCCTGATTTTTCTTGATATTTAACTTTTCACAGAGAAATTTGGTTAATTTGGAATCTGAATATTTGTAAAATTCCAGTCTGATAGGGGCAAGACGGGTTCTTTTCTTTAAAATTTTCTTCATGTAACCCCTGTAATCTTCATCATCATCCAGGTTGGAGTTTGAAAGAACTATGTCCGCGTTTCTTGTAACAGACACCACTGTCTTAAATTTCACCTTGTAATTTGAAAATACCTCACCAGCATATTCGTATATTATTTTTTCAAGTAAAATGAAACGATTTTTATTTTCAGGCATGTAAACTATCTTTGGAAGTGATGATGGTATGGGTATGAGTCCGTAGAGTGTTTCAGACTGATTTTTAAGGAGGAGCATAACATTTAATGATTTGTTTAGCATGTGTGGAAATGGGTGTTGAACATCTATGACCTGAGGTGACAAGACAGGGAATATGAAGTCGAAGAAGTACTTGTTTACAAATTTCATCTCATCATTTGTGAGGTCTGAAAATTCCAGATCTACAATTCCCTCATCCTTCAAGAGCTGATTTAAGGAGTCAAATACATCATCACGATTTTTGTATAAATATTTGGTCCTGTCGTAAATTGCTTCAAGCTGATCCTGGGCATTTAACCCTGTTTTATTGTCCAGATACTTGTCATCTATAATTGACAAATCGTAGAGACTTCCACAGCGGACCATGTAAAATTCATCCAGGTTGCTTGTGAATATTGATATAAATTTTAAACGTTCAAGCAGGGGAACGAATAAGTCCTCTGCTTCTTCTAGGACTCGTTCATTAAATTTTAACCACGATAATTCTCGATTTTGTGTGTAGCTATAATCCCATCGTGACATTTGGGCACCTGTTTAAGATTTTTTTGTGCAAGTAACCTTCCCTTACACTGAATTTACTTACCTGTACTTTTTCACAGCCGAAGTAGGATGCAACTGCAATGACGATCATCAAGGTGGGCACCAGTAAATGGATCCTCGATGGTTTAACATGCAGTATCTTGTTATAGGTTTCCTTGTTGTTTCCATGGAGCTGATTTTTTAACTCCATAAACTGTTTAATATCAATAAATTCTTCATCTTTAGATTTTATTTTGAGATCAACCATTAACTGTTCTAAGGCCCGGACACTGCCCCCTACCGTGCATAAAAATTGCTTTTTTTCATCATTTTTTACGCCAATTTTTATTAGTTCGGAGAAAACCCTTTTTTCTATTTTGTAACATTCAAGTTCGGTTGGTATGAGGTTTGAAACGTACTGGTTGTACATTTTAAGAGAGCCCACAGGTATGCTGTATTTCTGGGTGATCTCCCTGTTTTTGTAGGGTACAACCTCAACACTGCCACCACCCACATCTATTAAAACTCCATCATCCTCTTTTATGGCAGATAATGATCCTAAAAAGCTCAGTTCACCCTCTTCACTGCTGGATAAGAGATCGATGTCTATTTCCACCTCATCCTTAACAATTTCAAGGACTTCGGCGCTGTTTTTGATGTTTCTAAGGGATGCTGTGGCAAAGAATCTGTAGTTATCAATTTTAAGGTAGTCGAGATCGGCCTTTAAACTTTTTAACACTGCTACAAGTTTCTCTATTCCTTCATCCGTTAAAATTCCCTTTTTAACGTAGAATACCAGGCCTAAACTTTCTTTTCTCGAAAATATTATGTGCACGGCATCTGCATTGCTTCGGTAAACATTTAATTTAACTGAATTTGAGCCAATATCTATTATTCCTACTGTCATTAAAATTACAACCTTTTAATATGTTTTTTTTATGTATCATCAAGTCAAATCATTTGATTGGAATGGCGATGTTAATTATCGCAGTTCTTAGTCACTGATTGTATGGATCTGGAATATCTTGTCCATGGTAATATTTTAGTTGGAATAACTGATGTATTTAGTGAATTAACGGTGTGATACCAAATATTAGGCATGAACTGTTTCCATGCGCATACTTCATGAAACTGGTTTGATTCTTGTGGTTTTCGGTTTATAAATGACTATTTGGTGTAGCTTTGTTTTACACCGATCCTTAATCCTTCCACTAAATTTCCCCCTATTTTAGTGTTTTTTAAGCGAGTTTTTGAATTATTTATTTGTATCGTAAAACCAACTATATATATTATGCTATTTAAGAATTTTATTTCACATAAAGAGAACAAATATTTGTTGGAAGAATAATTTGTGAAAAAAAATCATCCAAAAATTCAATATACTAAAAAAGAAAAGCAGTGGTGTTTCATCTGAAACAATTAAAA
>WASR01000234.1 GCA_009712615.1 Methanobacterium sp.
AAGGGGGAAATTCAATTTGAACATACGAAAAAAAGGATTGATAATTCTGTTGATTATGGTTCTTTTTATTTTCATGGGTTCTGCAAGTGCAGCTAACACAACAAAAAAGGTGAGTGTGAATGACAAGAAATTTGTCAATGTTACAATACCTTTCACCCATAATAACGGCCAAATAGCAGATAAAAATGTTAAGTACTCGGCAAATACGTTCATTGGAACTGTTTATGTCGAGAACAATGGAATTGTTTACAGGTTGAGTAAGGATAAGAAGTCCTGGATCGTCAGCGAACATTTCAACGGTGCAAATCACATAGCAGTATCCGGACTCGACTCATCAAAAACCAAGGTAAACTACTACATTGGAAAAAATTCTAAAGATTGGAAGAAAAATGTTTCAACCTACAATCAGGTTCTCTACACCAATCTTTACACTGGTGTGAACCTCCATCTGAAGGCACATGGAAAGAACATCGAAAAGATATACGTTATAACACGTAACGGCAGCCCAAACAGCATATGGGTTAGTGTCGATGGATCTACCGGGTTAAAAATTAACAAAAACGGTGAACTTGAAATTTTAAACGGTACAAGTGCACTTAAACTTACAAAACCCTTCGCGTATCAGATGATTAACGGAAAACGAGTTGTTGTTCCAGTTTCTTACGTTTTAAACGGAACCAGCTACGGATACAAAACCGGTGCATACAACAAGAAATACAGACTGTTCATCGACCCAATACTTTCCAGTACCTACCTTGGAGGTAACAGTTACGATGGTATCAATGCAATTGCATTGGGAAAAGATGGATCTGTATATGTAACAGGATACACAGGATCAAATGATTTCCCAGTATCTGATCCATCAAAGTACAATGCTGGAAAAAATACCAATGAATGGGATGTCTTTGTATCAAAATTCAGCAGCGACTTAAGCTCATTATCACAGAGCACATACATAGGTGGATCATTAAGTGACCAGGCTAAAGCCATTGCATTAGATAACGATGGAAATGTGTTCGTCACAGGTGTAACCTATTCAACTGGTAATTATACTCTAAATGATTTCCCAGTGGGTAACTTTGGCGTTAGTATGCCATGGGATACTGGAGCTGGAGATGTTTTCGTAACTAAATTAACCAGTAATTTAGGACTTGTAAGAAGCGCCATTATTGGAGGTAACCGCTCAGATGTGGCCAATGGAATTCTGGTTGATGCATCAAACAATATTTACATAACAGGACAGACATTCTCGTACAACGGTACAGATCCTAAAGGCTCACCAGTAACACCTTATCCAATTATGCCTTCAGCATTCGGCGAACCAACCAATCTACATACTTATGTCGGAAACGGTGATGTATTCGTTACTAAATTGAACAATGACCTAACAGATATAACTGAGGGGGTTGTTTTTGGAGGTAGTGGAACCAGTTATGCAAATGCCATAGCTACAGACCAGCAGAACTATATTTACATAACTGGAGCAACCAATGCAACGGATTTCCCTGCTATCCAATTGTCAAATACCTATCCAAACAATGGATTGCTTTACAACAAGGGAGATTATGATGCATTTGTCGTTAAATTATCATGCCAAGCCCTTGAAAATATAGAAAGTGTAGCCTTACTCGGAGGCTCTGCAAGGGACGTAGGTAATGGCATTGCAGTGGATCCAGTTGGACGGGTTTACGTAGTTGGAGGAACTTGGTCAAAAGATTTCCAGCCAATAGTTTCACAACAATCAAGTACCAACAGAGGTCAGGAAGATGCATTTGTCACAATATTAGACAAACAGCTCCAATCTGTCCAATATAGTATATATTTAGGTGGTAACAGTAACGATGTTGCAAATGGCATTGTTGTTCAAGGATTAGGTCCAAATTTCGGAGTTGTGGGAACCACCAATTCAACCAACTTTGCTGGTGTAACATCTTCACCAGCTTACAACGGAAATGAAGATGTATTCTTCTCTGTGCTTAAAAATCCAAACACTGCTCAACAAACCTTGGATACCTCAATAATTGGGGGTGCAAATGCAGATTATGGAAACTGCGCAGCAATGACCAGTAGTGGACAAGTTTATGTAGCAGGAAACACCTGGTCCAATGACTACCCTACAACCATAGGCGCCTACAACAACTTTGCACATGACGATCTTGGATACACAAAGGATGCTTACGTTACAGAGATCGACAACTTTGTTGACAATGAATCACCAGTCCTTAATAAAGCAGATCCAGCAAATAATGCAGTTAATGTACCGTTAAATAAGGCAATTAATTTAGTGTACAATGAACCTATCAAACAGGGCTCAAACTTCTCAGGAATAAAATTAAGCACCAGCAATGGCCCAGTATCAGCATTTGTAAGAATAACAGGCAATACACTTGTAGTAGTTCCAACTAATTACTACTCCAAAGGAACAACATACACCCTTTACTTACCAGATGATGCCATAGAAGATTTAGCAGGTAATGCTGCAGATACATACACCACAAAGTTCACAACGATCCCACCAGCACAGGTTAAAAGCACAGACCCAACCAATAACGCAGCAAATGTAGCTTTAAATAAAGCAATCAAAGTAGTATACTCTGAATCTATTAAAGCAGGAGCAAACATCTCAAGCATAACATTAACTAGTATTAATGGTGCTGTTGGACTAAAACAACCAATTATCTCAGGTAATACTTTGACTGTAACTCCATTAATCAGTTTAATTGCAGGAACTAAATACACCTTGAACATACCATACGATGCCATAGAAGATTTAACTGGAAATAGTGCTGCTTTATACTCAACCAGTTTCACCACTGTTCCACCACTACAAGTAACAAGCTCAGATCCAGCCAACAATGCAATCAATGTATCAGTGACCAAGAAAATAAAAATCACATTCAATAAACTGATCTATAGTGGTTCAGCCTACAACCAAATAACATTGAAGGACAGTTCAAACACATCCATAGCTATAACAAAGTCAATAAGTGGCAATGTTTTAACAATTGTAAAAAGTAGTGGATCATTTGCAGGAGGATTATACACATTGACCTTACCTGTCAACAGTGTAGTAGACATAAATAACACAAGTTTAGTCTCAAGTTACACAACAAAATTCACTGTGGATGCTGTGCCACCAAAAATTGTCAGCACAACCCCGACAAATTCTGCAACTAAAGTCCCTACAACCCAAAAGTTAGCAATAAATTTCAGTAAACCCATTGACAGCGTAAATATGAGCCTGGTTTCGATAAAAAGTACTACAGGAACAATTATAATACTAACTCCACAAATCATCAACGATGGCAAAACTTTAATGTTGTCCTTACCAGCAGGCAGTTATGCTAAATCAACAAAGTACGTAGTAACATTCCAGTCAAAAAGTATTGTTGATAGAAGCGGCAACTACATGGCAGCACCGTATTCATTCAGCTTTACCACAACGTCTTAAAATAAAATCTTCCTTTTTTTTATTTTTTTTTGAGTTCATCATAAACCAAGATTTCTTTGTCACATTTTCTCTAAATTTATTATCAATTTTAACCAAAATCAGTTT
>WASR01000008.1 GCA_009712615.1 Methanobacterium sp.
GAGGGATATTATGCTGTAAGATCCTCTGCATTGGCCGAAGATCTGGAAGATGCCAGTTTTGCAGGGCAGTTAGATAGTTTTCTATATGTGAGTAAGGATGATATCATTGAAAACATTATTGAATGCTGGGCATCTTACTGGAATGATCATGCCATCAAATACAGACACGATTCTTCAATAGGACATTTAGACACAGATTTAGAAGCAGCTGGAATAGCAGTTCTTGTACAGAAGATGGTAAATGCCGATGTTAGTGGAGTAACATTTACAGCAGATCCAGTTTACGGTACCGATGATATTGTGATTGAATCAACCTACGGACTTGGTGAAGCTATTGCATCCGGAATAGTAACACCAGACACCTATGTATTAGACAGAAATAATAACATAAAGAAAAAGACAATAAAAACAAAAAAGAAGGGTTATTTTCTTTTAAATGGTAGAAATACTTTGAAGGATATTGATGATGTTAATAGAAAAAAATCAAGCCTCAACAATGAAATTCTTTGTGAATTAACAAATATTGGTGTGGAACTCGAGAAATATTTTGGTGTTCCTCAAGACATAGAATGGGCATTGGAATTTAATGAAACAAGTCCTGATTATAAACATACCATATACATCCTTCAATCAAGACCCGTAACAACTCTCACAGCAAGTTCAGAAAATGATGATATTTTATGGACCCGAGCGTATGGAGATGAATATTGGGCGGATGCAACCACACCACTATTTTATGATGTCATGGGAAAAATGCTAACAGACTACGTTAACCATGAAGGTGCAAAGATAATGGGATACACAGACCTCACCGACACAAAACTATTAAAACTACATAAATCAAGGGTTTACTTCAATAGTTGGGTGTTAGAAAAAGCATTTTCATACTACCCCAAATTTGCACGATCTAAAGAGCTTTTAAACTATTTTCCTTTGAAGGATCAACAGAGAATATCCGAGTATCCCACTCTAATCCACAAAACAGTACTCTCACAGTTATTAGTTGCTATCCGTGACCCTGATGGAATGATGCATAAAACAGATAAGGCATATAAAAAATGGGCCAAATCATTTATGCAAAAATGTGAATATTTCGATTCATTTGACCTATCCAAATTAAGTGATGATGAACTTTTATCCCTTTATAAAGACATAGAAACCTCTGGAATCAAACACTACCAACTTATACGATACGGTATGGTTTCACATTCCATTGCAACAAATTTGATGATTAAAAACTGGCTGGTTAAATGGCTTGATGATACCAATGGAACCTACTATGCAGCCCTAATTTCAGGATTGAAGAACAATAAAACAGTTGAAATGAACATGAGGTTTTCTGATCTGGCCAAAATTTTAAGGGAAGACAAATATTTAATGTCCAAATTAAATTCAAAGAAAGATTTAAACAGTTTAAGAGAACCAGAAATTAAAGAACTCATAACATTCAATTCCAATTTTAAAAACAGCTTTGATTTGTTTATAAAGGATTATGGACACCGATCTAACTCACGAGAATTTTTCTATCCAAGATGGAATGAAGATAAAGCATATGTTTTGGATGTGATTAAATTATTGTCCTCATCAGAACTCAATTTAAGAAAAAAAGAGGCTGAAAGCAGAAAAAATAGAATACAAACAGAAAAATTGGTTATTAAACAGATTAAAGCACAAAAATTAGGATTGTTTAAATCTAAAATTTTTACAACAGTTCTAAAATTAGCCCAGACCTATTTAACATTCAGGGAAAATCAGAGATTTTATTTGGATCACATCCTATTCCGTCAGAGATTGATGTTAATAGAAATGGGAAACCGTTTAGTCAAAAGAAATGTTTTAAATGAAGCTAACGATGTGTTTTTCCTCTATGAAACAGAAGTAATGAACAATTTACAGACAGACAAACCTGTACAATCACAACTAAAAGGATCAGAATTGATGGATAAAATATCCGAGCGTAAAAAGGAATTTTATAGATATAAATCTTATTTACCGCCTAAATTCTTGAAAAACGGTATTGAATTTGATGACACTGTAATGGAGTTTGAAGAAAATGCAGTTTACGGTGCAGCTGCAAGTCCAGGAATATTTAAGGGTAAAGTCCGTGTTGTTGAATCAATAAGAGAATTGTCCAAACTAAAAGACAATGAAATACTGATTGCAAGCAACACCGATCCTGCTTGGACTGCAGTATTTTCAAAAATAGGAGCACTAATCACTGAAACAGGAGGAATATTATCCCATGGTGCAGTAATTTCACGGGAATACAGAATACCTGCAGTTACAGCTGTAAAGGGAGCAACTGAACTTTTCAAAACTGGTGAAGAAATTGTAGTGGATGGTAATAATGGCGTAGTTTATAAACAGGAGTTGGTTTAATGGATTTAGAATCTCTAAAAAAACATGAAGAATGGAATGAAAGCTACTACTTCAATTTTCATGATAAAACTCGTGATTTGACAGCATTTATGCGGATAGGAAATAAGGTAAACAAAAATGAGAAGTCAATGTTTTTCTTTGTCATGTCTCCGAAACTGGTGGCTGGTATAAAATTAGAAACACCTTGTGATAATAATCCACTGCAGATTGGTGGATTAACATATAAAGAGTTGAAAAATGGAATATGGGAACTTAAATACGATGGTTCAATTTTTGATCCGCTTTCTAAGACTCCTAAAGAATTTAAGGTTAATATGGATGTTAAATGGGAAGCATTAAATCCTGTGATGGATTACGTTGACTGTGTAGATGAAAAACAGGCTGAAATGTCTTCAAATGTTGCAAGTGAACATTATGAACAGTTTGGTAAGGCAACTGGAAAAATTATTATCAATGCAGAATCCTATGATATTGATGCTTTAGGTGAAAGGGATCTGAGTCGGGGTGTAAGAGCTTGGGAATCACCGAAGATGTGGATGTGGATCAATTCAGAGTTTTCAAATGCAGAAGCATTCAACATAACCAAACTTTCTGTTGAAGAAGGAGACATAGATGCGGGCTATTTCTATTTAGATTCTGTTAATGAGCCTTTAATTAAATCAGAAATAGATTTAAAGTACAACAATGGATTACCATCGAAGTTCAATATGAAACTTTTTGATAAAAAGGGTTCCCAATACATTGTAACAGCTGAGGTTCTAAGATTTGGGATGATACCTGTTGATGAGAAAATGCTACTCATTGAGACCATTTCTAAATATAACTGGGAAAATAAGGAAGGTTATGGTGTGGCTGAATTTTTGATTCCCAAACCTTAAATGTAACAATGGCATTTTCAGGAATTTAAATTCGGAAATAATGTTAAATTAAATCATTTCTGAGTTTAAATCATCTACATTTTTAACCTCTCTTTTAACTATATTATCCATATGTCCTGCAAATTTATTATAGGAGTCGATTGAACATCTAGATCCTGCATCACTTTTATAGGACGACCTTAAGACAACATATAACCCAAAGAATTATTTTTCCATACAGCGTCATCCGAAAAACAAATAATGCACACGTTTCACGAGCAGAATAGTAATAGTTGAATCTGACACTGCCCTAGAT
>WASR01000320.1 GCA_009712615.1 Methanobacterium sp.
TGACACGTGCGACGCGAGCCAGTTGTACTTGTGCTTCCGTCGCGATGGTCCTTGCTGCTTCGATTTTGAGCGCGAGAAAGGTGGTCGCGCCGATCGCCAGAAGGCTGATGGCCAAATTGATGATGCCGGGGCGGAATTCGCCTTCCGACGTCAGACAATAGCTCACCAGGGTGAGAAGGACGCAACCGGCCGATACGGCAACAACTCCCCGGCCACGGCAAAAATACAAAGATAGCAAAACGACTATGATATAAAATGTTGCAAAAGCAATTTCATAATCTGTGATTGTATCAAAAATAAATATTGCAGCTGTAATGCCGGCCGTAAGAGCTGGAAGACATTGAGTTCTCATGCCGCTGTCTCCTGGTCGCATATTGTGGGTCGCTTCTGTCCGCGTAATTCCGGGAATATTATCCGACGAAGAAGGCCTTTAGGAAGATGCTAATCCTTACCGAAATATACCTTGGTATAGTTGTAATATCCCCATCGGGGGAGATATGAACATTGTCACACCGCGATGGCAATCGCGCCGGGGGCACGGCGGCAGACGCTGCTCATGTCAACAAGGATTCGGTGATGGAACCGCGACCTAGCAGCCGATCAGACGAGTACGACAGTAGGCGCTCCGCGTCTTCGTCCGTGACGTCTGTCGTCGGAATCGCTCGGGAAGCATCAGCGGTCATCGCAGGCAACGGTATCGCCGCCCGCGACTGAGGTGCCGATAGCCTCCTGGGCAGGGACATCAGGAGGCCTCTATGAAATTCGAAAATTGGTCGAGTCACGACTGGACCGTGACACCTGAACTGGCGGCGCTCCTTGCGCGGCCGGTTCCGGCAAAACCTGTCCTTTCGCTGTGGCGACGGGCGCTGAGAGGGCTGTCGGGCTCCCGTTGGTTCCGCCGGCCGGCATAGCTGTTCCCGGTTTCAGTTTATCCACCAGCGCATGTCGTCGAGGGAGATGCGTCGGTGGAGCGCGCCCTGCCGGCCAGCCTCCGGATGTGGCCATGCCGGCCCGTCACTTATTGTTCCCCCCTTAGCTGGATATTGGATATGACCACGACGCCCATCAGCGCGCCGATCGGCTGCGCGACCGCGATCACGCTGTGTTTTCAACTGTCCTCTTTTTGCATGACAGCCGCTTCGGCAGACGACGAAGTTTTCAAATCCGCCCCGGGATCAATTGATGAAATTACTATTGTTGGAGAAAAAGTAGAAACAGCAGCAATAAGTCAGCCAATTGGTGCCAACCAATATCTGCTGAAATCAGACGATTGGAGTGATGCCTTAACTGGAAATAACGCTTTTGCTCTTGTCAAGAATTTGCCTGGAGTATCTTATACGTCGTCGGATCCTTTTGGGGTGGATATTTCCGATGTGAGTATGTTCGTGCGCGGCTTTCATATGAACGAGCTCGGGATCACCTTCGAGGGGATTCCCTTGAATGATACCGGTTTCGGGACTTTGACCGGTACCAGTCTGGTCAATGTCGGTGTTCCCGATGCGATCGGGTCCGTCGAGGCCACTCCCGGGTCCGCGCGTGAAAGTATATTCTCGACAAGCGTTAACGGTGGCGGGCTGGTGTATTCGCTGGGAACGTTGAGGGATACTCCCACGGCGAAAGTCAGCCAGTCATACGGCAGCAATAGCACTTTGGTGACAACAGTCTCCGGCCAGACCGGTCAGCTCGGGAGGACGGGTCCGAAACTGCTGCTGGATCATCAGCGGCTCTCCGCGAACGGTTATGAGGGCGGCGGCACGCAATTCTTTCAGCGCGGCGACGTCAAAGTGACACAGGATGTGCCGTGGGGCGATGTCACGCTGTTTTTTTCCGGAAGCCACGCGGAAATCTGGGGCTACAACAACCTCTCATTCGACATGATTCATAAGTTGGGGTGGAATTCGACCTTCTCCTATCCGGACTATGCCCAGGCCTATCATGACGCTTTGTCCCGGAACGCCGACGCCTCCTGCGGTGTTTATCGCTGCGGCAAACTGTCCTTTCTCGTCCCTTACGATAGCGGGCAGACCACAAGCGACTATGTCGGGGCCATCGGCCATCATTTCGAGCTATCCCCCGCCTTGAGCGGAACCGTTCAGTTTTATGGTGCGAGCAGCACGTTGTTCGCGGCCCTGGCGGATCCGACGACGCCTTCGCCGACAGGGGCGCCATTCTCGGAGGAGGTGCAGACTCCCCACAACACCCGTCTCGGCGGGACGCTCAACCTCAAATATGTGGCTGGTCCCCACATTGTCACGACCGGGTTGTGGCTGGAAGATACCGAGGCTGCCGCCATGACGTCATGGTACAACGAGCCGGTGCTCGGTTCGGGGGCGCCTCTCAAGACGATAGGTCCCTATAACGTCTACGGTCCGGCTTTTCAAACCGCCAACCAATCGCGTTGGCGTACCCTGTCGAGGCAGTTCTATCTTCACGACGATTACGTCGTCACGGATGACCTGACATTCGGTGTCGGCTTCAAGGCGATTCATTTTTCAACCGCCGGAGGCGGTATCGGGCCAGATCATGCGCCCTACGGGAAATTAACGGCGCGTAACAGCTTTTTGCCGCACGTCTCGGCTTTTTGGACACCAAATTCCCGAACCGACGTCTTCATCGACATCGCCGAGACCGAGATCGGTTACCGGGTTGGTCAACGCGGTAACATCGGCTACTCGGCGTCGGCCTGGACGGCATCGGATCAACAGACCTTCGATGCTGCGGTCAAGTCCCTGCGTCCCGAGACAGACTGGAATTTCACGGTCGGGGCGGCGCGTCGCTTCGATGGCATCAGTATTACTTATGATGCCTACTATAGCATGATCAATAACCGATTGCTGTCGGCGGCGATCGGGAGCCAATATGCGCAGGTCAATACGGTCGGTGTCGTGCCTCACTCGCATATCATCGGTTCGGATGCCGGAATTACGGCCAAATTTCTCGATGGATTCAAGTTTTATCAGGGAACCGGCGTCAGCCGCTTCTATTACGACGACAACCTATCCGTCGGGGGGACGGTTTTCCCGATCAAAGGGAAAGCCCAGCCCGGCTACCCCATCATTTCGCTGGTCAGCGACCTGTCCTATGGCCGGGATCACTGGGACGCCGGAATAACCAGCACGGAGTATCTCGATCAGCCTTTTTCTTATGAAAACGATATCTTCGGGCCCAATTATTGGAACATAAGCGGGCATGTCGGTTATACGCTGGAGCCGCGTGGCGACTTTCCTGCCATCAGTTTCCGACTGGATGTCAGCAATTTGTTGGACCGGCATAATATCGCTACACTCGATATCGGCGGATCTCCCTTTTTCGGAGACTACCAGACTCTGCAACGCGGTGCGCCGCGTCAGTTTCTCTTTACCGTTTCTGCCAAATACTGACCCCTGAACTGGCGCAGCTCCAGGAGCTTGGGTTTCCATCGAGGGGGTGATCACCGATCGTTGTTATCGCCTCCTCGCGGGAAAGAGGCGTTCCCGGCGCGTGGCCGGCCCGGGGACGGCGGCCGCTCAGGGCCGGCCGGTT
>WASR01000001.1 GCA_009712615.1 Methanobacterium sp.
GCACTTAATTATTTAAATGCATGAATAAATTAAAAATAGAGAGTGTGTTAATAAAATTCTAGAATATTTCAAGTAATGGAATTGAAATGAATCAGGATCCATCTGATCTACTAAATATTATATTATGTTATATTATGCCTGTATTGACTTAGGAAGGTTTAGTTGATGATAAAAATCACGTTGGGAATCATAGCTAGGAACGAAGAAAAAAATATTTCAGAAACCCTCACAACGATATTAAAACAGAGCATAAACCCTTCAGAATATGAGATACTAATTGTTGATGGTAATTCAACAGATAATACGAGAAATATTGCAGCATCTGTACTTAAAAATTCAAATGTGCAATACAAAATAATAAACGAGGCTGATCACGGATTTTATGGGCATTGTTTTGCTAGAAATTTGGTGATAGACAACTCTGCAGAAACAGCAGAGTACATAGCATTTACTGATGCAGATTGTTTGGTCGATACTGACTGGTTAGAAACCCTATACAAATCCATCAAAAAAACAGATGATCATGTAGCAGGGGCCGGAGGTCCCAGATTAATAGCTAAAACAAACAGTAAAACTGAAATGATCATAAACTCGCTCATAACTTCTTACATAGCATCTGGAGCAAATCCTGCATTTCACAGTAGAAATATTAAATACGTCAAAAGCATAGCCAACTACAATGCAATCTACAAAAAATCTGTAATTGCTAAATTCAGATATGATGAGTCTTTGATCATGTCAGATGATAATGAACTAAACTTCAGACTAAGAAAGGCAGGATATTTGTTTCTGAATGTCCCTGAAGCCAAAATTTGGCATCATGAAACAGGATCTATAAAAGAATTTGCATCAAACATGTTCAAATACGGTGTTAACATTTCAAATACCGTAAAAAAACACAGATCCATGATAACCATTAATGTACCATTAACAACCATATTCATAGCTTACCTGATCCTTCTAACACCCCTTTACTACTTTTTTGGAACAATATCCCTAGTCCCAATTGTACTATACCTATTCTTCTCTGTTCTAGTATTTCTTGAATTGATCATGCGTACCGGATCAGTATATTCAATTTTAGTTTTCGTGCTGCTGCCAATCGAACACATTGCATACGGGCTTGGAGTATACTACAACTTATTAAAACGTTGATTTTACAGATGACGTTTGTTCTATCCATGGTTTCAACTACTTTTGCAGCGATAAACATACCAATAATGTTGAATAACATTGTTATTAACAAAAAAAATGACGGATGATTGAAAGAAAATGTTGTACTTCAGGGGTTGTGTTGTAAGGGAGAAACTTCCAAATATCTCCCATGCCACAGAAAAAATTTTAAAAGAAGCTGGTATTGATTACAGCTTGCTTGACAATGAAGCATGTTGTGGATCATTTTTAATGAGAACAGGGTTTAAGACAGAGGCCGAAGATGTGATGAAAAGCACCCTTCAAGATATTTTGGCAACTAATGAAAAAACAATATTAGTATCATGTGCCGGTTGTTATAACACCCTTAAAAATGATTACAAATCACTTTTTGGTGTGGAACTGGATGTTATCCACACATCAGAGCTTTTAAAGGAACTAATAGCTGAAGGTAAGCTAAAGGTAAAACCAACAGAAAAAACTCTGACCTACCACGATCCTTGCCATCTTGGAAGACATTCAGGAATATATGATGAACCGAGGGATGCCATTAAAACAATCGGTGAACTTGTGGAGATGAAAAGGAATAGGGAACGGTCAAGATGCTGTGGAGCAGGTTCAGGAGTTAAATCTGCTTTTCCAGAACTCGCATTGAATGTTGCCAAAAAAAGAATTCAGGATGCAGATGAAGTCGATGCAGAAATTTTAGTCACTTCATGTTCCTTTTGTATGTTAAACCTGGACAATGCACTTGAAAAACTTAAAAACAATGAAAAAAACGGATCTGTAGTTAGTGTAATGGATATTACAGAACTGATACTCATGGGGATGGAAAGATGAAAAATTCTGAGATCAAAGCCATGAACAGGTCCTTTGGAATTCTTGACGGAAGAAAATCCCACATACTTCACAGTAAACGCACAGAGGAACTAAAAGAACGTGTAAATCAGATAAGAAAATTTTCCATTGATAATATGGAAGAGCTGGTTTTAAAGGGAATTGAAAAACTTGAAGAAAATGGTGTGGAAGTTGTAACTGCGGATAAACCAGAAGATGCCCTTGAAGCCATATACTCAATAGTAAAAGATCAGACAATTGTTGCAAAATCCAAATCTAACACTGCAGGTGAAATTGGGCTAACCGAATTTCTAGAATCAAAGGGTGTCAGTGTTATTGAAACAGATTTGGGAGATAGAATTGTACAGTTAGATCCAAATAGCAGACCATCACATCCAATAGGGCCGGCAGCACACCTTAGAATGAATGATATTGCAGATATTTTATCCAAACATTATGGTGAGGAAGTTGACCCTGAACCCAGGACCATATTAAACACAGTTAAGGAGGATGTTATTATAAACATTTCTAAATGTAGTGTGGGTATCACAGGGGCCAATTCTCTTGCAGCGGATGATGGATCCATTATAACTGTTCATAACGAGGGAAACATCAGTCTTGTTTCAATGCTTGACATCCACATCGTAGTGGTGGGTATTGACAAATTTGTTGAAACGATAGAAGATGCTGTATCAGTTGTAAAACTTGAAACAGTCTATGCTTCGGGTAAAACTGTACCTGCCTATATGAACATCATTTCATCTCCCTCAAAAACTGCAGACATTGAACAGATACTGCTCAAAAATATGTACGGCGCCAGAAGAGTTGTTGTTGTTTTATTAGACAACGGCAGGAGAAAGGCTATTGAAGATGGCGGGGAATGCCTTTTATGTATTGGTTGTGGAAGCTGCATAGTGACATGTCCAATATACAACGTGGTTGGTAATGATTTTGGTTACAGGAGACATCTTGGTGGCAGGGGTGTTGTTTTAAGCAGTTTCATTGATGATGAGAAAACTTGCAAAGATTCTGGACTTTACCTCTGTACAATGTGTGGGCAATGTACCTATGAATGTCCTGTAGGGGTGAAAACCAGTGAACTCATTAAAAAATTAAGGAACGATGCAGTAATTATGGGTCTTTTGTGTGATGAACATAAAATTATCAAGGACAACATCAAGAAAAAAGGTTCACCTTTTTAGAGCGTAATGCAAAATTTTAATATTCGAAAAATAGTTCATATCCCATCGTAAAATTTCTTAAAACATCAAAATTCCTCAAATAATATATTTAAATTCAAATCCAAGGTTTCACAAACGAATTCTTAAATTTTTTGTGCTAATCATCACAAAAACTATTAGTTTCCTACTACATAACATATATTTGAAGTTAGTATGGAGGATGATCTGAGTGATAGCTGATGATCTTGATGAGGATGTGGATGAAACAATTCAATATTACGCCCGCAAGAAAAGAAAAACTTCCAGGAGCAAAGGAGTACTACCAGCAATAATCATGCCAATTATCAT
>WASR01000060.1 GCA_009712615.1 Methanobacterium sp.
TCCAGAAACATTGAAATTATTAATAAATTATTTGAAGGCCAGAGAACCCGAAAAAATTGTTCTTGGAGAACGTAGCGGCATGGGTGAAACAGGCGATGTGCTCTCTGAAATGAAAGTGTTGGATCTTGCCCAGAAACTTGGATTTGAAGTAGTTGTACTCGATGATGAACCACCTGATTCCTGGAAGAAAATTGAAAGGAATGGAAATCACTGGTTGAATGGTTTTTATATTTCAAAATTGTTTACAGATGCAGATAAGGTTGTTCAAACTTGTTGTGTTAAGGCCCATAGATTTGGTGGTCACTTCACCATGTCTCTTAAAAATTCTGTAGGATTGGTTGCAAAGAAAATTCCTGGTGAAATATACAATTACATGGGAGAATTACATATATCCCCATATCAGAGGAGTATGATAGCAGAAATTAATCAGTACTACGATGTAGATGTTGTATTAATGGATGGGATGAAAGCATTCATAGATAAAGGTCCTGAAACTGGAAAAATTGTTGAACCCAATATTATGCTTGCTTCAAAGGATAGGGTAGCCATAGATGCTGTTGGTGCGGCCTTACTCAGAAAATATAAAACTACCCGGGCAATTTCTGGTGGAAATATTTTCGATCTTGAACAGATAAAAAGGGCAGCAGAACTGGGTGTTGGTGTTAAAAATGTCCGGGACATAAGGATCATCGGATTAAATTCTGAGTCCGAGGCTGTTGCCGGTGCACTTGAGGAGATCCTGCTATCAGATTAGTAACAAAAATTCTCAATACCTTAGACAATTCAAAAAAAATTGGATGCATAAACTAATTTCTAATGGTTCTTGAAAACTCAATCATACACATTTAGAATGTTCTTTTAAACTTAGTGGTTGTTAATTGAGGGTTAATCCTGATCTTTAGAGATCATTAGTTTTTAACCTGTTTTTCAGGTTGTTTGATCCCATAAATATTGTGACAATAACACCTATACCTGTTATTATTGCAAATGCTGTGAATGCTGTTTTTAAGCTCAACAGGTAGAGTGAAAAGTTTGATACATTTAACTGAACATTTCCGATGTAAATTGAGAAAATAAACAACATGATACTCAAGCTCAGTGTTTGTCCCACGTAGATCATGGTTGATAATGTTGCTCCTGCCATTCCATAGTCTTTACCTTCTATACTGCCCATGAACTTGTTGGTTGTAGGGGAGTTAAAGAGTCCAAGGCCTATACCAACTATAAGAAGTCCTGCCAGTGGTACATAAATTTCTGTTGTAGGTTGTAATGTTGAAAAGATTATGAGTCCCACTGTGACAAGAAACATTCCCACGATGGAAAATGTCCTGTTTTCAATTTTATCAGCAAGTCTTCCCACAGGCACAGATAACAACGCAACCATGAGTGGTTGAACCGAAAGTATCATGGCAGTTGTAAGTGGACTTAATGATAGTATATCCTGAAAATAAAGGCTTAAAATTGCCCACATTGATGTGGTTGCAATGTTCATAAGAAGAAGTGCCAGTGCTGAAAAGGATGATACTCTTTTTTTAAAGATGTTCAACCTTAAGATCGGATTTTTAGATCCCCTCTCCTTGAGTATGAAAATTGCAAGGCCGAAAATTCCAGCTAATAGAATTAACCTTCCTAAATTGGTTTGGAAACTTGAAATTCCATACAGTATGGCTAAAAGTGCAATTATATATATTATTGAACCACTCTTTTCGAATTTTTCTCCGTCGTAACCCTTCCAGTCTCCATGGAGTTTTAATTTGATGAGTATTAAACTTATAATTCCCACAGGCACATTGAATAAAAAGATACTTCTCCACCCCAGGGTATTAGCAAGAAAACCCCCGAGTAATGGCCCTAAAAATAATCCTATGTACACTGCAGTAATATAGGCCCCAAGGGCTTCTCCACGCTGGTTTGATGGATACACACTGCTGAGTAGGGCTACTGCAGATGCGAAGATCATGGCACACCCGATTCCCTGCAGGAAACTGAAGCACACGAGCATTATCCCTGATGTTGATAAACCAGCAAGTAATGATGCCAGAGTGTAAATAACCATCCCATAGAGATAAACTTTTTTTCGGCCGATTATATCTCCCAGACGACCCAATGGCAGGATTGTTGCCGCGTTTGCAAGGACAAAAACCGTTGGTATCCAGCTTAAAATTATGAGATTTACAGAGAGTTCTTTCTGGATAACAGGCAGTACGATATTTAGAGACGATCCCATGAATGGAATGAGAAATGATCCAATACATACAACGATCAGGGCTGTTAATTTCAAATTTTTATCAGGGTTAGTTTCGGCTTCCATTTTGGATCAGAAATATTATAACCTTCATCCACCTTAAACATTCATAAATCATGTAGTAATATCTTGAAAATGCAGAGTTAAAATAACATCTGCTAAATTCTGCCCAAGATATTCGTTAACAGTGAAATTTATCCAAACTTGGGTTCATGGATTTTTATATTTGAAAATTATTTGAAGGGAAATACAATGAGTCTTATAGTAACTTATATTGGAAGTAAAGGATGTATAATGGCTGGAGATAAGAGAAGAATAGGTTTTTACGGTTCACCTGAAGCCAGAGAAATTCTTGAAGATGAACTCTATGCTGGAAAGATTAAAACAGAGGAAGAACTGATTAAAAAAGCTGAAAAAAGTGGCATCAATCTTAAAATTTCTGATGATATAACAAAAATACGTGAAATGGATAATGTGATCATTCTTGAGGTTATATCAAGAGCAACCCATGAAACTAAACGTAAAAGAATATACGCTATTTCAGGCGCTTACAGCATGGTTGAGCTCACTGGTTCAAACATTGACACCGTTAAAAGTGGTGGAAGATCCATTATTGTTTACGGTAACAAGTACACACAGGAACTTGCTGAAAAAACAATTAAGAATTACTGGAAACCAAATATGAAGTTTGTTGATGTTGAAAGAATTATTGAAGCCGTTATGAACGAAGTAGCTAAGTACACCCCGTCTGTTAGTAACAGTTTTGATATAATGATCAAGTACAATTCCCTTGATCAGAAACAGGCTAAGGAAGTTGTGAGAACAGCAGTTTTAGAAGATGTTAAGGCTTTGGAAGCGTTTAGAAATCAGTTAAGGGAAGATAATATTAAGGCCACCAAAAATATTCAAATGGCTTCTAAAATTGTGATAGAAGGGAATATTGGTACTGTGACAAAGGTGACAGGTAATGATGTTGAAATAATGCTTGATAAATCTGTAGAAGCGCTTGATTTTAATTGGGAGCCTGTAGCTAAACCATCAGAGAGGGTTATATTGACTGTTGAAAATCCTCAAAATGTGGTGATGGGTGATCTTGCAGTGATCGAAAAAGAAAATCTCTGTATCAAAAGAACACAGGAAGGTTTGAACTGTGGATTTATCCTCTGCAGATCTGATGATTAAGTGAATTCCCATTGAAATTTCTTATTTTATGTTGAGAAAAGGTTAAATTTATTAATGGTTAATATTAGTTTAATA
>WASR01000352.1:0-217 GCA_009712615.1 Methanobacterium sp.
CACGCGCGAAGGACCGCACGCCCGGAATGGCCTCATGCCTTTTTTCGACATAGAGTGTCAGGACCTCGCCATCCCACCAGAGGAAGACATATTCTTTTAGCCAGTCGGCGATCGGAATTCCGTCAGACGGCGTGATGGCGCGAG
The DNA here is from genome assembly GCA_009712615.1 of Methanobacterium sp. GTDB lineage: Archaea > Methanobacteriota > Methanobacteria > Methanobacteriales > Methanobacteriaceae > Methanobacterium_B. The sequence continues at coordinate 145 of WASR01000352.1, forward strand.
GCATTACCGCGTTCAATTGGTCTCTCCCGGCTGGAAGAACCGCTTGTCGTCCCTTCTAACCGCGACCGGCTGG
>WASR01000352.1:354-808 GCA_009712615.1 Methanobacterium sp.
TGCGGCCGCGGCCGCATTGCCGGCGCGGCCGGCGCGCGCCTTTTGTGCCAGCTCCTCGACGGACAGCTCGGAGATGGCCGCGGCGCGGCGCTTCAAAGGGCTGCTGGCGTCAAGAGCCGGATCTTCGGCTCCCAGCGCCACATGCGCGGAGACGACGATGATAGATGCGGCGATCAGTCGGAGGTCAGCGCGCATAAACGGTTCCTTCAATGATCCAACGGACGTGGAGCGGATCGGTTTTCATCTGATGGGCGTCAATGACGATGGACGACAAGGTGACACCGGGAACCCTGTCGAGGACGGCGCCCCATTCCCGCGGATCGGTGGGCGAGGTGATCGTCAACGACGCCTGCAGCCATCGGGCGGTGTCGGCCGGCTGCCGGCCAGGCGTAGGCGCGCACATCGCCCCCGGCACCCGTTCGTCGGCGGCCCCCCCGGGGGCGCACCGGCGCCG
>WASR01000352.1:818-1785 GCA_009712615.1 Methanobacterium sp.
GCCAGGTCTTCCTGGCCGCGATGATTGCCGACAGCCGCCGCCATGGTCACCGTGACGGCGTTGTAAGCATCGTCGTACTGGAACGATGCGCCGGCGTATGCGTGCTCAAGCGCGTCCGGCATGCCGCCGGTCCGGGCAAGGGAAAGGCTGGCCGCTCCCAGCTTGCAGTGCAGCTCCTTGTCGGTCCACCCCGGCGGCAGCGGATCGTCCAATGCCGCGAATTGATCCATGCACCGGTTCGCGACGTCCGACGGCGATGGAGACGCTGTCGACGGTGGCGGGGTGTTCACGACGGCCGGTGGTGGGGCCGCCGGTTGCGGTGTTTCCACCACCGGAGCCACGACAACGGACTTTTTTTCGGGAAACATCCATCGGTAGGCGCTGGGAAGAGCCGCGCAGAGCCCGAGCGTGAGTACCGCATAGACAGCCAATGCCGGTCGCGATCGAAGCGCAACGGCGACATCGATTCGGCGAATCTTGCGTTGGATGTGCGTGCTGACCTCTGCGTCGCGCAGCAGCTGATCGAGCGGCATGGACGAGATCGGCGTCGACGTGGTCGTATGCCGGCGGTTGTAAACGATGGTGTCGAGCGCCGTGGCCGGCTCATTGTTTTCTTGTGCCTGGTCGTACCGCGCCAGCGACAGATCGATATAGGACTTCGGCAGATACAGCCGGTCCCAATACTGCTGGGACAGAAATGTCGTAAAGACCGTCAGCGCCTCATCGGCATCGTCGAAAACCTGGTCACCATCATGGTCGATGAGGTCCTGGTCGAGGACGGCCAGCCAGAGCGCGCCGGGGATCTCGAACAGTCCCAACGCTTTGCGTATCGTCTGCTTGGCGTGCTCGGCCGCAAAGGCATGGGCCGCCACGATGCCTTTCTGACGGTCGTCGGCATCCAGCCAGCCGAGCCCGAACTGGGCATAGCCGTCGCCGGCGCGCCGCGCCACCACGTCGGGCGGGCCCG
>WASR01000352.1:1795-3083 GCA_009712615.1 Methanobacterium sp.
GCGAGTGCGTCACTTTTCAGTGTCGCCTCCGACGTCGCCGTATTCCAGGCAAAGCCGAAGGAAAATCGGCGATCGCCGAGCTTGGTGGTACGGATCACGCGGGAGTGGCTCATCAGAGGTCCCCGATGCGGGGAACCTCGTCGCCGCCGTGCCACTCCCGCACCGTGACGATGAGGATTGTCCGATCACCGCTGTTCGACGCGGAGGCCCGACCTCCCAAAAGCCAGTTGTAGACACTGCCCGCACCGGAGAGCTGCCGATTGGAATTGTCGTCGCCGATGTCGGACAGGATCAGGGTGGCGCCGTCCCTAATATTGAATTCCTGCGGCGAGCCGCTGTTGTCGGCGATTTGCGGGATCGTGGTGGTGGTGCCGCTGATGGTGACCTGGGTTTGGCTTTGAATGGCCGTGCGCGAGAGCGCCAGCTGAAGGCGGATCATGCCGTTCTGCAGGATCCTCGGGATGATCTGCAGCTGGTCGCCAACAACCTGCGTCGTGACCGACGCTCCACTGGTGGTGCCGACCGTGTTTTGTGAATTTACGATGGTCTGCAGATAGCTGTAGTCCAGAGCATTGCGGACGGAAAAAACCCGGTTGTTGCCGGTGAACCCGTATTTGCCAAAGGTCCCGGTAATCTCTTGATCCTGCGAGATCGCCTGCACCGCCAGGCTGGTGCCGTTGAATTTGGCCGCCGATGAGCCCGCAGGAGGATTGAGCACTCCGGCGCTGAAGGTGCCGCCTGAGGATGGGGTGATGGCCGAGCTCTGTCCCAGCACGCTCAGAGTGTAGCCGATCGGCAAGTTCTTATAGATGACGGTCGGCGAGATTCCGTAATTGTCCGATCCGGTCTTGGACACGGTGAGGATGGCAACGGTCAGCAGGACACTCCGCCCCGCTTCCCTGTTATGATCCCTTATGTAGGCCGACACGATTGCCTGGCAATGCAGCGAGCATCTGACGCTGACCATGCCATTCGACGGCTCGGCGTAGACCCTCTCCTTGGAGCCGACGACGCCCGTCAAAGTGGAGAGGAGGTCCGACCAGCCGTTGATCGAGGTGGTCGTGACCGTGTTCTGCCCTCCGGTCGATCCGGATCCTGATACCGTCCCGTTTTGGCCGGCGGCCGCACTGTTGCCGTTCATCGCCGCGCCGGCGGTGCCGTTTGTTGAGCCGGAGCTGCTGCCATTGCCCGACAGCCCGGCCGACATCGATGTGGTGCTCGGCATATCGACCATGGGATAGGATCGGATCACCTCCGTCCCGATATAGATGACGTTGCCGCGCACGTC
>WASR01000352.1:3093-3493 GCA_009712615.1 Methanobacterium sp.
CCCTCGGCCCGGATCGCGCGCTCAAGACAGCCCGACACCGGACCTTGGTAGGCCGTCACGGACCGTGAACTCAGGGGTGCACCGCCCTGAGTCGGGCCATCGGCGCCGATCAGTTTGTTGATGGTCTGTATGCTGCTGTCGTTGGCTGGCTGGGCCGCCGGCGCCGAGGCTTGGCCTGCGTCGGCTTTGTCGGGCTCGATCAGCACCGTCATCCCGGTGTAGTGGGTGATGCGCTGGCACAGCTCGGCCAGGGTGTACGCACCGCCGCGAGACGTCCCCGTGAAAACAAATCCGTTCGGCGCTTCAACGGCGTCGGGCAGCGGGTCGCCATGGACGTTGTCGATGTCGTTGGCGCCGACATACACGCGCTCGGGATTTGTGCTCGGTCCGCGGGTCGGTC
>WASR01000092.1:0-470 GCA_009712615.1 Methanobacterium sp.
CTTCTGTAGCTGTGGCAGTTAAAATTCCTCCCTTAAATGCGGGTTTCATGTAGGATATGTTCCCATTTATGGCCACAGTAACAGTTCCATGTGAATTAGCTGCCACAGCAAAGGTAAAATCTGCAAGTGTGAATATGGCACCACCATGTACAGTGCTGATACCGTTTAAGTGTTCTTCTTTTATCTCCATCTTTGAAACTGCAAAGCCATTATCTACTTCTAAAAGTTCAATTCCAAGGTATCCTGCAAGTTTATCATTTTTAAAGAATTCTTTGATCTCATCTGGTTCCAACATTAAAAAACACCCGATTCAAGCAATGAAATTTAATAATCCACAAATATATTCTTAACTTCGATTAAATTATGATTTCAAGGTTTAATATGTTTTTTTATGGTTTGAGATGAAGTACAAATTGTTTTATGTCGCATTCATCATAGGATAAAATTTTGTATATAGGTGTGTTTATATA
>WASR01000092.1:480-3479 GCA_009712615.1 Methanobacterium sp.
TAGTTTCGATAACCAAAAAGAAATAGCCAATAGGGGATTAAAAAAATTTTTATGGAGGGATATGAATAAAGACTAAATTAGTTTTAGTGACATTGTTTTTTGCAATGGTAGTGATTGGACTCCAGGCTGCACCAGCAGTATCTGCTGCCAATGTATCAGAAAAGCAAGTGACAGATAAATTCATGGTTAAATATCCAGGTGGCGGTCAAAGTGGAGATGCTGCAACCTATAAAGTGTACAAATACTCCTTAAACCACTTCTACATCCATACATACTACTACAACTACAACAAAAAAACAAAAAAATACGTCAGAAACGGTGCCTCAGATTGGATGGATCTAAAGAAGATCACGGCTAATAAAATAAGAATACTAAGTCCACCAATGGAAGGAAAACCATATGTGGATATTGTATACACCAAACACTCCGTGACCTGGTACTACTGGAACGTTCTCAGAGGACAGCTTAAAAAAGGGTAAATCAGGATAATGGGAAGCATTAAAAACTTCCCATTACATTAAATCTCATATTATATTTTTTTTTAATTTCAATATTCCATGATACAAGGTGGATCACTGTGTTTCAAAGTTTATTCTTGATTAAATGATGATACTTGCAAGAACCCACCTATAAATGATCTGAGATATAAATTACCAATAAACACTTGAGGTTTGTTAGTAATGATTATACGTAATGAAGATATTGAGGATCAAGAAGCAGTGCGGGAAATAAATCTCAATGCATTTCCAACCGATGTTGAAGCCACCCTAGTTGAGAAGCTTAGAAGTTCAATGGATACAATTTCATTGGTGGCAGTTCACGAAGATAAAGTGGTTGGCCATATACTTTTCAGCCCATTAAGAATAGAAAATGATGAAGAATCGTTTGAAGCCCTCATACTCGCCCCAATAGCAGTTTTACCAGAATATCAAAAACAGGGAATTGGATCCAAACTTGTTGAAAACGGGATCGTCGAATGTAGAAATCAAGGCCATTCCATCATAGTACTGGTGGGACATCCAGAATATTATCCCAGATTTGGCTTCATATCTGCAGAACAAAATGGGATAAAACATCCTTTTGAAGTACCTGAAGATGTATTTATGGTGTACGAACTGATACCTGATGCCCTACATAAAGTGAATGGCATACTTAAATACTCAGAACCCTTCGAAGAATTCTTCTAGTTTCGCATCCAACACAGAGAATCAATGACCAGGCTTATTTTAACTTCATAAATTTTTTTTCTCATAAATTATATGTTTAAAATTTCCTGCACAGGATCTTAACAAAATAAAGTATATCATTCAATTTATTCTTTAAAGAAAAGAAGAAAGGTTGGAATAAGGGATTTAAGCATTTAAACTCTTTGAATCATCTAGGATGTGGTTGGAAATTCCAATTATTGTGTTGAATGTTTCTGTGTGGTTTATTCCCCATACTGCGACTTTAGCGATCCATCCCATGTATTGAGCTCCGTACTCTATCCACATCCAGAATTGATACCATTTTGGGTGTGGTTTTGAAGGTTCCTGTGGTAAGCCTGACAAATCAACGTTGTAGATCCCATCAAGGTAGGTTCCTGAACGTGTGGCAGTCACATTTCATGGTAATGGTGCAGTTGAAGGTGAAACATCGTTGATTCCAATGATATTTTTTGATTCTGTTTCATTTATAGCGTTAGTTTTGCTAGAGTTTGTGGTGTTATGTTTCGTTCCATTTGAAACTGTTAAATTTTGCAAATTAAGGCTAATATTGGTGCTGGAAGTGTTGAGATCTGTGGTGTTGTTGAATGTTTGATTAACGGCTGAAGAGTTGTCAGTCATATTTGTATGGTTAAGAACTGCTGCGTTTGCACTGGCTAGATTTGCATTACATTTTACAGGTAATGTAGCCCTGTAGGTTAACTCTGCATTCATCATCACGAGACGATTTTCAATTTTTGAAGACTCTTCATTTATACCTGAACTGGTACTGGTTATGACACCTGTGCAGGTACCAATGGCTATGGTAGTGGCCACCACTATTCCTGTGATGGTTATGCAGGCAATTAAAAATGGGGAAGCTCCACCTCCACTTGCAGCTGTGATTGCACCTGCTATGGCTGTTATTACACTGAGAATACCTGACACTATTCCTAAAATAATGGCCACTATGGTGTAGGTGGACTGTAAACTTGTGCTCAACGAGTTTGCTATGGTTATCCTTGATTTTGCAAGGGATGCTGCACTGTAAGCTTCGTTAAGTTCACTGGTTGGCATGTACCTGTAATCAGTATCACCACCCACAGGATTTCCACTGAAGTAACCAGTGTTATTTTCATAGTTAGCCTTACTATGCCCAACATTACTATCATCAATCTGTTTGAAATTGATTGTGAACCTCTCGAGATCGCTTAAGTAATGTCTGAAACTTGTTATGGGTGAACCATATTTATCTCTGTAATCTTCCCACTTGGGACAATTCAAGGGGTATTTACTGTAATTTGAAGTTGTGTTGTTAACTGTGGTGTTGTTAACTGTAGTTTTAGCAGTTACATTTAACTTGTTAGCCGTAGTATTCTCTGAAACACTGACGCTGTTATTCACACCCTGTGAATCGTTTAATAATACAGCGTTTGCACACAAACCACCCATACTGTACTGTAACATTAAACATATGATTAATATCCCAATAATAGGACGTACCTTCATTCGCATCACCTCACATCAAATACTAAATCCTCATTTAATTATCATTTTTAATTTCGTAATGACAAATCTTCCAGGGCTTGCCCGATCTTTTGAAAATTTAATGTAGTGAATTCAAAGCAGTACTTTGATAAGCATGGCCTCCAAATGATAATGCTTTAATATTTAAAAAAAACTCCCATACTTTGAATTACGCTTTAACTAGTTGATATTGGTATAATATTTCCATTCTATTTTTAAATCATTCTACTTTTCTCTCATTTACCTCTTCTACAACTTCAATGATTTTTTTACAGCTTTGTTCAGAAA
>WASR01000230.1 GCA_009712615.1 Methanobacterium sp.
GAATAGTAGATATTTTAATCTGGATTTCTTGCCTTACCCACCCAAATTATGTCGCTTAATATGGCTGAAGCAGTTTCAATGGAACCTGCACCTTTACCAACAACAGTGACATCATCTGCAAGGTCTGTCATAACCGTTGCAACGTTCAATGTGCCATCAACAGCAAATGGTGAACCTTCCTTAACAAGCCTTGGAGCAACCTCCAAGTTTTTGTCTGATGCTTCACCTATCAACTTGATTAAAAATCCCTCTTTCTTTGCGAGTTCGATAGATTCTGGGGTTATATTAGTTATACCCTCCATATGAACATCTTTAATGGTAACATTTCTGTTTAAGACTGAATTTGCAAGGATAACTATTTTGGCAGCTGCATCAATTCCCTCAACATCCTGTGTCGGATCAGTTTCTGCAATACCTAATTCTTGAGCTTCTTTGAGGGTCTGTTCATATGAAGAACCTTCATTTGCCATTCTAGACAGTATGTAATTGGTGGTTCCATTCAGTATTCCAAGCACAGAACTTATTTTGTTACCTGCAAGATTGTTGTGTGCAAAGTTTATTATAGGCATGGCACCACCTACAGACGCCTCATATTTAAACTCAGCATTCTTTAAATTCGCTGTTTCAACCAGTTCATTGAAATACAATGATAATGGTCCTTTGTTGGAAGTTACAACATCTCTGCCTTTTTTAAGGGTTTCCATCATATGGGTCTTTGCTGGTTCACCATGGGCGATGTTGGTGGGTGTGACCTCTACTAAACAATCAAATTCAACAGTTTCAACAACTTCTGCACTTTCTAAACCAGGAACTCCATATTCAGGATAATCTGAAATTTTTTTGGTGTTTTCTTTGGTTTCTATTAAGAGCTGTAGGTCTAAACCTTCGGGGTTAACTGCTGCTCCTGATCTGTCTGTAACAGCAACAACACTTATATCAAGACCATATTTATCCATCAGCATATCCCTTTTCATTGAGAGTACTTTCACAACTCCCATTCCCACTGCTCCAAAACCAAGTATACACAACTTCATTAAAATATCCTCCAAATAAGCAGGTTTTTAGTTACATAAAAATCATATTCAGAATCTAAATAAAGCAACATATTCTGAATGGTAAATTCCGTAAATATTATATTTTTATACCTCATTGATGACTAAAAATCCTTTAGATTTCCCGAAATCCTTAATATTTTGCATTAATTCGTTTTTTCTTCCGTAATCAGTTTCAATCACAATTCTTGAAGCGGAATTTTCAGGGTTATCCGACATTTTCAGGTTCAGATCAGCCACCCTGACTCCTTCTATGGAATTTAACTCACGAACAGTTTCTTTGATGTCCTGATCAACGATGTTTCCAATGAGAATGGTGGTGATTGTTTCCTTCTTGACCACACCATCGACTTCAATGATCTGAATATCATTCGATTCAATGGTCTTTAAAACTCGTTTAAGAGTTTCTTCATCACCTTCAAGTGTTAAATGAACAGGAATTGTGCCACGTTCAGTCTTAACATCTCTCTGGTGTATCACGGTAACAATGTTTGCTCCGAGTTTTCCTATAGGTTCCAGAGCATCTATCAACTGCCCTGGAACATCTAAAAGTTCTAAAACAAGATTTAATCTCATTTTACCCATTTTCCTTTTTCTGCTATGATGTTCCCATCTTCGTCAGTGTGTGCATTTCTCAGGATCTTTTCTGGATCCTTTGCCTCTGCAATATCATCCCTTGTGAGGTTGACATTGTCCACCATGTAATGGGTTTCCTCAAGATCTGGGATGTCCTTGAGAGCTTCTGAAAATTTTTCTAAAATCTGTTCTGCTTCCTTTTCTATCTTCAACTACATCACCATGCTTAATATTCATAAATATGTGATAAAATTTTATTTCAAATAATCCATTAGCTAAATCTTATTGTTTTCGATTAATATAAATTTTGTAGAACTTAATTTTTTTCATGTGCATAAACAAGTTTTTCTTATAAAGACTCAAATTGTGCCTTGTATTTTCCATCCTTCAACACCTTTTTAACAAGTAGTCTATGAATACCAGAACCGTACTGCGCCGCTTTTTTAGGTCTTAGCACAGCCTCCATTGGAACTTTAAGATCATAGGCCAATCTACGGAGTATACATTTTCTAAGGTCATGGGGGTCGTTGCCAAGCTTGTACTTCATTGGAATCTTTAATCCCAAATCCACAACTTCACTGTCAAGATATGGAACCCTGAGCTCCACACTGTTTGCCATAGTCACAGCATCGTCCCTTTGAAGGTTCACATGGTACAAGTTGGAAACATCATCTTCCAGATAATCCGTTGTTTTCTCACCATGATCTCTGTAAAACTGGGTGTACCTTTGATAACCCGCGAATAATTCATCTGCACCCTGGCCTGATAGCATCACCCTGATGCCATCTTTACTCGCAAGTTCTGACGCGATGTAAGAGGGCATTCCAACCCCTATCTTCATTACATTGTACTCTTCAATGGCATTTAGCACAAGATCTGTGTAATGTTTAACATCATCCAAAGCAACAATTTTAGATTTTAATGGAAGATCTAGTGATTCAGCAACTTGCTTTGCATACTTCATATCCGCAGAGTTCTCTGTACCAACGGTGTAGAGTAAGGTTTCAACATCTAGATCCTTGGAAATTTTTGCGAGTATGCTGCTGTCTAATCCACCTGAAAAGATAATCCCAACCCTGTCAAGCCCAGCAACTCGTTTTTTAACAGAGTCTTTAAGGACCTTTTTAAGCAAATTCTTGCAGTAATTTGAGTCCTGTGGAGTGACAATTTCATCAGCAGCATGATCTTTAAGAATTGGTTTGACTAGAGTTTTTGCAGGCGGTCTTGGAATTGTATAGTTGTTTATGAGCATTTCACCTGGTTTTAACACATTCACATCCTTTATTCCCATTTTCCAGAGTGCTTTTCTTTCAGATGCAAAGATAAACAGATCTCTTTTATTATCTGTCCCATAGTAAACAGGTTTGACACCCAGATCATCCCTTACAACCACGAGTTCTTTACCATCATAAATTGCAAAGGCATAATCGCCATCAAGTTCTTTGATGGTGGTGTTCACTGCTTCTACGAGTGAATTTTTGTAATATTTGTTTACAAGTGTCAGGATCACTTCGCAGTCTGAATCTGTGAAGTAACACTCATCATAGAAGTTTTTTAGTTCCAAGTAGTTGTAGATCTCTGCGTTTGCAACCAGCACTAAACCATGTTTAACTAGGGGTTGTGAAACTTCGGTTCCAACTATTGAAAGTAGATTGTGTCCAAGACCAAGTTTTGCTGGTGGATAATTTGTTGATTCAGGTTCATTAGTAATGAGCTTACCATCCAAACTTATTCCAGATCCATCTGGACCCCTGTGTTGCATGGTTTTAAGCATGCAGATCAGATCGTCACCAAGGGCTTGTTTACCATTTATGGAGAGAATACCTGCAATTGCACACATGATCAT
>WASR01000171.1 GCA_009712615.1 Methanobacterium sp.
CAGCATCAAGCCGGACCTGGCCGAGGCCTACCGCCGTCGTTTTATCGACGCGTACGAGCGAATGCGATCGGACCGTGAGGTCGCATTAAAATGAATGGCTATCAGATGACAACGCGAATTGCTGCATTTTTGGGCGGAGCGTCGGGCGCTTTGATAACCACGATCGCCAGCGCTGCCTCCGGCCCAAGCGCCCCGCAACAGCCGGGCCAGGCCGATGCCTACGGTGATGGCTACGCCGCCAGCAGGGTTTACTCGGACGAGACATCCGGAGGCATGAACGACCGGTTTACCGACGTCGACCCGGGACAGAGTCTGTTCGTCGATCCAGAGGGCGGCAACATCCCAACCAATGGCCCCTGCCGGTACGTCACAAACGGCAATGCGAATCCGGTGGACATCCCCCTGGCCAACACCACGGAATGGCGGGATTGGATTGCAGGTACGTCGACCGCAGCGCCTCCGCCCGGGATGACCGCAGTGGTGTGCTGCCGGCCTTCCAAGGTGACATTGTGTGCCGGCGCCGCCGGCGGCCCGGTCACTGCGACGATCAACGGCAGCGGGCTGAACGGCTACGGATTCTTCGGGAGCACCGGTACCGCGACCGCGACTTGCACCGACCAGTGGGGCATCTCTTACGGAGATCGTCGAACTTATCAGTGCGGCCAGACTGGATCCGGGGCAGATGCGGATGGAACTTGGAATCAGTCAGGCGGCGACGTTTGGACATGCTCGCCCAATGCTTTTACAAGCGGTTGTTCGGCCACCTGCCCGACCACGACGGGCACAACGACCACATATGACAGTTGCGGCAATGTGCAATCCACAAGTGTTTGTTCCATCAGCTGCTGCACGACCGATTGGCGAGAGTCGTCCGTCGGGGCGTGCTCCGGTGCTTGTGGTGGAGGAAGCGGAACCAGAACCATTACCATGACGGACTACGGCACATGCAACGGTGGCAGCTACACCTATCAGACAAGTTGCGTGAACACGGGGAGTTGCGAGGGCATTACGGGGACCGCCTTTTGTAACCGATTAGTTTTCGTTCCTGGAGGGTGTGGTCAAAACAAGGGCTCTTCCCCCGGAGGATGCAATTCCTGTGGTATCGCACCGTCTTCTAATTGGGTATACACGGGAACAGCAGGGGAAGGCGGATGCTCACCCCCATCATCACCAATAAATGTTGTAGTAGATCCGCTTAATCAATCTATTGGATATTATGCACCTGTCATGTTTCAGTGCTGGGGTCCGATATAATGAAAAAGATATATTTAGCAATACCATTGATTTTCCTTGGATCTTCTGCAATAATTAGTGTCTACCTAAAAAGTGGTGACCTTATGACGACGAACATTTCGCAATTTGTTTCTTATCAAAATGGTGTCCGTCAGGCGCAGGGTTGGTCTTCCAACCTGGATGCCGAGGGACCACAGACCACCGCCACCGTGAACAGTGTCATTGGTTGGCAATCGGCGTCGCTACCCACATCCAACACTCCGTGGATGGGCGGTAACAATGTCGTGCTGCTGGATGGTGCGCGCGGCAACTATGGCGTCCAGATTGATGGCACCGGCCAGCTGATGATCAAGGATATCGGAACGGGTGATGCCAACAACGGCCAGAGCATCACCGTGACCGGCGCCAGCTATGCGATCTTCAGTGGTGGCGCCACGGCGTCACCCGGCGTTTACAACCAGATCATGATGATCCAGAAGGGCGACGATGCCACTCTGGCACGAATGTACGAATCGTCCTTCGGTCGCATGCCCGACCCCGTGGGTTATGAAAGCTGGAAAGCTCAGCTCGATTCCGGGCAGATGTCGCTCCAGAAGATCGGACAGTCCTTCGTCCAGTCGTCGGAGTTCCAGAATCTGTTCGGCGCGAATAGTTCGGATCAGCAGTTTGTCGATGCCCTTTATACCAATGTTCTGGGCCGGACAGCCGATAAGGCGGGTGAAGCAGGATACACGTCCTACCTGGGTTCGATTGAGCCGACCATGGGCGTGACGGCGGCGCGCGCTTCCCTCCTTGTGGCCTTCGCCGGAAGCTCGGAAGAGATTAGCCACTCATCCTCCTGGCTGGTCGATCCGAGTAAGGGGGGATTTGCAGATTCGACAGTTTTAGTGCCGACGCAAACTGCGCTGAATCAGGCAGATGCGACGAATTTCCTAAATACGGCCCTGGTCGAACCTCCATCGCCGTCGCATCCCGTGCAATCTGGTAATTATACAGAAACATCAGTTAATGGTGTTTTATTAACAACGAATGGGTTCGCAATTTCCACAAACAGTTCAATGGGCACAATTGGCACTGTGTTCAGTGGAGCTCAAAATGCAACAATATTTCTTAGTTCCAATGTACCTAATGCAGTTATTTACGGTGCCTCAACAACGGTTCATAGCGGTCCTTCAGCGGGCGTAATAGACCTTTATAGTTCGTCGAATACGATCACTCTGAGCGGAGGCGGCGCCACTGTTATTCAAATAAGTCCTGCGGGCGACAATCAATATGCGACCGGTCAGACCATTTATAATTTCACTTCCGGCCGTGACACGATTGAAGACCCGCTTTTGACAGATGCAGCAAGTGGGCAAGGCAACCGATTGGGAGTCACGGCTGTGACACTCCTCGACGCGACCACTGGGCAGCACTTTACAGGCGCCGCCCTCACATGGGACGCAAAAGTTGTCTGGACCGGGTCTACCGCGACAGTGACTCAGCCGCCGGCCTATGTGCTCGAAGTTGGCAATGTGGGAGGCGGAACCGCAGCAGAAGTCGCGGCCGTCGTCAACCGTGTCTATACTCTTACGGGATCTGATACGCCAAATCACGGCAACCACGCAATGGGCGAACACCTTACGATCGTCGGGCAAACCAGCTCTGGTGACACGGTAATCTACAATTTGGTCAACGTTGCCAACTGGATGGGGACAAACATGACGACCCCGAATCCAGACCTCAACCACAATGGAATTGTCGACGCGAATGAGTTGACTTATATCGCGAAGCTTGTTGGCGTGAGCCATTTGGTGGCCCATGACCTTTAAAAGACGAGTAGTCGTGTCGACCATTTCCGCAATCGCGGTTACGACCATCGTTGATTGCGCTGTGGCCAGTGAGGCGAGTGATATTGCCCCTGCCCCAGTCCACTGCGCGCTTGAGGGCCAGGGTTCTCCATCGGTGCCAGATTCGGTATCAGATCAGGTGATTCATGACTATCTGACCCGCCACCCCGAAGTCCTGATCGAGATGAGCCAGGCCCTGCGGGAGAGGCAGCAGGCAGAGGCGTCGGCGAAGGCCCGGCAGGCGATCGGAGCCAACCAGGCGGCCTTGACGGGGAATGCGGCCGACCCCGTGGCCGGGAATCCAGCCGGCGAGGTGACCATCGTCGAATTCTTCGACGTGGAATGTCCCTTCTGCAAGAAGCTGGCGCCCGACCTGGCCCGGCTGGGGGCGGAG
>WASR01000222.1 GCA_009712615.1 Methanobacterium sp.
ACAATATACTGGATAAAATTAGAATTCCCAGCATCAACAGCTTCTTTCGATCAGATAATGGATAGCCTACTGAATCCTTTAAAGTTTCACCAAAATTCATATTTTTATATGCCCCCTGAATTTTAATATAATCCTCTAATTGAGAATAGGGGATTGGATCATATAAAAATAGTGCTGACTAATTTTTAGAGGTGTTGAGCTTAGAAAAATAAAAAAAATATGAAATTAATCCCTTGATTTGGATAATCTATATAGTTTAATGGCCGTTACTTCAATCCATATCAACCAAACTGCGATAAACACACGTTCGAATAGTCCCTGATAAGGACTAAATGGTATGTAAAAGAGCACTATTAACGTGACAAAACCACTTATTAATGAATATATCCGATAATTTCTCCAGATATCCTGGTCACTTCCTTTAAGAGCTTGCCAGGTTAATATTTGAGCAATGAATATCGCGTAAAATCCGATGATACTAGCCACAGAATGGGCCAAAATTACCGCATTATATGGACTAGTCCATTGAAATAAGAAAGCTACCCCTGCTAACATCACTGCTATAGAGAACGTGATTAAAAGTGCTGTCACAGTTTTTCCTGAGCGGGTTTTAAGGTATCTACTGAAACCAACTGTAAAACATATCAATAAAAAGCCAAATATCACGAAATTCATGATCTGTAAAATTGCAAGATGTCCCAAACCAAGTTCGCTGACAGTACTGTATATTTGACTAAAGCCAGGTCTTAAAAGGCTTTCAATTATCACCATTATCGTAAAGAAAATTGGGGCTATGATTCCGCACAGGGCATAGAGCCTTTGCCTGGCAGCTGTTTGATTACTTTCAATATTCATTTTGAATAAACCTCCAAATTGATTTTTTTTATCACAATACATCTCGTCGAAATTTAATAAATTTAATGCCCAGTATGCTGTTAGTCTTAATTCTGATTTGAAATGCAGAGAATTTTAACTACCCTTTATTATTGGTAAAAATATTGTGGATGGATGCTCTGGGTCATGGAAAATACTTTGATTTGCCACTTTCATTTTTGTAGCAGTTGCCAGTGGTTCATCAGTACCTAAATTTCGTGCAAACCTCGGAAAAGCACCACTTGAAATCTGGACCCTAATCTTGTGTCCTTTCATGAATCTGTATGCAGTAGGCCATAGATTAACTGTGACTTGAATGGTACCGTCTGGTTGGGGAGATGGTCTCTCTGGAAACAATCTCTGTATTCCGTCACAGACATTCAGGCTCTTACCCGAGGGGTCAACATCACAAATTTTGACAAAAAAGTCAGTGTACTCTAAACTGGATTTAACAAAAAGTTCGGCAGACACAGGTCCAATTAACTCCATATCATCACCCAATATATTACTGGTGTAACTAAGAACATCAGGACGTGATTCAAGTTCTCTGTTGTCATAAACGGGTTTTCCTGTTGCTGCACCACCAACACTGGGAGTTGGATTAGCAGGGTCATAAACATAATTATCTGGCATGGAATCAACAGGTAAATCTGTGGTTAAGCCAAATTTTGGTTGTAAATACCATTTTTCTATTTTCATATTTTCAGGAGGCCAAGTAGAGTACTCACGCCATTCATTGGAGGATCCCATTACAAATACACACACAGGTGCTTCTCGAAGATCATCGCGCCTGTTTAGCATATGTGCATTTAACCAGATCATTCCTTCTCTTCCGCCGTCCTGTGCTGTTTGAGCATGGGTCCATGGACCTATTGTTAGATATGGAGCTTTTTTGTTACCTTTTTGAGTATTGTAATCCTTGATTAATGGAGGTAGGAAAAAATCATGCCATCCACTGACCATATGATTTGGAGTTTCTGTAATGGATACTGCACTGCTGTTATCTCCGGGTTTCCAATAATTTTCGTGCTCTTGATTGTGGTTCAACCATTCTGTCCAGAATTTATTTTTGTGTCCAACCAGTTTGGTGTCTAATTCGCCCAGAGGTAAATGTTTGGCAACCTTTGTACGCTTATTTGGTCCGGTTTCATAAGCAATAAGTGATGCTAATAGGTTTTTGTGCATAGATTCTATAGTATCCATCCAAAATAAAAAGACTTCTAACATGGGTGTATCGCCAGAATAGACCATATCACGGAAATTAGAACCAGTTGCCTGGGTGGACATTGCCTTTAATAATTGACCTGCATAACCGGCTATTGGCCACTGACTGTAACCATAGTAACTGGCACCCTGGGAGCAGAGTTCACCATTGAACCATTCCTGTTTTTTTAACCATTCAATTATATTTGGGGCATCTTTTTGTTCTGAGAAGAAGGGATCAAAATCACCAGTTGACCCGAAAGAACCACGACTGTTAACAGCAACCACATTAAATCCCTGTTCAGCCGTAGCTATTGAGATTGCACTGTAAGATGGACTGGTTCTGGTGTTGTAGACAGAACAGATCAAAATTGTGGGTCTTTTACCTAATTTATGGGGATAATAACGGTTAGCAAGTAATACCGCCCCATCGGGCATTGGTATTTTTAGATCCTTTTCAACTTTAATGTCATGTGTCTCTGCAGGTGGAAATTTAAAAAACTTTGCCATTAACCGACTGTAAGTACTCATATCATGATCCTCCTTGACTGCTTAACCCAAATTTTAAAAAATCTATCAGATTATTCGTATCATTCACAAACTTAGTTTCATCAAATTCTTCTCCGATACCAAAGATTTCATTGGAGTGTAAGAAAAAATGATTCACAATTTTTATTATAAATTCCTTTGAAAATCTATCACTCAGTTCTCCAGCTTCAACTGCGTCTGTTACCATTTCTTCAACCCTTGTTTCAACGTTTTTTTTAACAAAACTGTTTACATATTCGATGATTTCTTTTGTTTCTTCACTTTCCTTTTCATTTAAAAACTTCATTGTAAACTGTACATATTTGGGAAAACTAGCAGCACATTCTGCCCCTATTTGTGTTCTTAACTTGATTTTTTCAAAAAAATCTAACTTGCTACCTTTGACGAGTTCATCCATACGTTTATCTTGAAATTCTATCTGCTCTTGGTAGGCAGCCTCCTGCAGGAATAAGTAGAACTCCTTTTTATCCTCAAAATGATAGTAAAATTTACCTTTACTAATGCCTGCATTTTTGATTATTTTATTTAGTGAGGCATTTTGATAACTATGGGCTGAAAATTCATCTAAAGCTGCGTCAATAAGTTCATTTTTCCTCCAAAATGATTTTTCTTCCATTTAATCCTGTCTCCATTAAATTTACAATGTACAAATAATGTTGTCCTTTTTTGGCTAGTCAAATAATTCGAACCACGCTAATCATATAAATTCAAACTTAATATGGGCACAAAAATTATTTAAACCTAGCGGTCTAAAATAATAAATATTAATCAAATTAATAATAATTATATTAAGAAACAGTGGTGAATCGTAGTAAAAT
>WASR01000344.1 GCA_009712615.1 Methanobacterium sp.
AATTTCAATTAAATGGCGGTGCTGTTGGTTATTCTCTTGGGCTTGCTGCAGCTGTACTCTGGTTCGGTGCTATTGGTGATCATTACGGTAGAAAAACCATGCTTATCGCAGGAACATTACTCGCAATACCTGCTTCCATAATTGCAGGGTTTGCACCAGATATTAATATTCTTATTGTGGCACGTATTTTGGGTGGTCTTGCTGCAGGTATGTCATTCCCAACTACCCTCGCACTCATAGCTGTACTATGGTCTGGTAATGAAAGAACCAAATCCATTGCCCTATGGTCCGGTATAGGTGCGGCTATTGCTGCTCTTGGACCAGTAATATCAGGTTATCTCCTTTTATCTCACAACTGGGGTTCGGTGTTTTTGGTTACGTTACCATTGGCATTGCTTGCACTTTTAATGGCAATGAAATACGTTCCAGCACATATAAAGGAAACTCCCGAATCTGTAGACAATATTGGAGGAATTCTATCACTCTTAATGATAGCAACACTCATAATGGCAATAAACTTTGCACCAGTACCCAATCAGGGAACTTTCGTGCTGGAATTACTGGTATTCGCTGTTGTGGCCCTGATACTATTTATCTACAGACAAAAACATGCTAAGAGTCCTTTGTATGACTTGAATGTTGCTAGGAGGCAGATATTTTGGGTGGCAGCAACTGCAGGTATAATTGTATTTGGTTCGCTCATGGGGGCCATGTATATTGGACAGCAATTTCTCCAGAATATAATGAATTACTCCACCTTAAATTCTGGTCTGGCTATTTTACCAGCTGTGGTATGTATGGTGCTGGTGGCACCAGTTTCTGCTAGACTTGTAAACTCACGAGGTTCCAGATTTACCCTGCTTTTAGGTTATCTTTTTTGTTTGTTAGGGTTTTTTACCATGCTCATCCTCTGGAAGGAAGGCATACCCTATTGGAAGGTGGGACTTGCATATGCATTCATAGGCATTGGTGTTGGTTTTGCTGGTACTCCTGCCTCACATTCGCTCACAGGAGCTGTTCCACTTAAGCGTGAAGGAATGGCATCAGGTACTGCTGATCTCCAGCGAGATTTTGGAGGTGCCATCATGACATCAATTTTCGGTGCATTGTTAACTGCGGGCTATGCAAAGGCATTCAGTTCCAAAATTTCTGGACTGTCAAGTGCTGAACAAAGCCAAATTTCAAATAACGTGATTTCAGAGCTTCTTAAATCATTTGACAGTGCATCAAATGTAGCCTTGCAGTATCCACAATATTCTTCCAACATACTGAATGCAGCAAAAATTTCGTTCCTATCAGGAGATCATTGGGCATACGCAGCTGGAATACTGGCAATTTTCATTGGTGGAGTTCTCATATACTTCAAATTCCCAAATAACGAAGATGAAAAAAAATTGCTTGAAAGCTACGAAGCAGAGGACAAAATAGGTTAAAAAATATTTAAATTAAAAAAAAAAAAGCAATTAAAGTAAATTATTGATAACCAATTCATTATTCCTAATTTAATTTAATTGCATCTATGGCAAGATTGTTTAATACAGCCATGTTTGGATGTTGAAGTTAGTCATTCCTGCAGATTCTGGATCTGTTCCATTGAAGTTGGTTCCCCACCAGTTATTTTCTGCACTAATTATGCCCTCTTGTGTATACACTTCTATTTCTGTGTTATTTTCAATATGGTTGTAGTTTAAAGTAGCATTAGCATATCCATCTTCAATTGTGTTGTAAACTGCACCACCATTATCAGTTGCAGTGTTGTCTGTGATGGTGTTGTTAGTGATAGTTGTTGTGGCATTACCATAATTTCCATTATTATTTATGGCCCCACCATCTGCCGCTGTGTTGTTTGCAATAATATTGTTAGTTATCGTAGATGTTACAATCCCATAATTTCCTTCATTATCAATTCCACCGCCAAATCTGTTTGAAGTGTTGTTTATAATAGTACAGTTGCTAATACTTACAGTAGCGTTACTGTAATCTCCAGTATTGTACACAGCACCACCATAATCTTTTGCAGCATTATTTATGAATGTATTATTGTTCAATGTTGCATTAACTTGGTTACCGTAATCTCCATCATTTATTATGGCACCCCCTTCCACTGCAGTGTTATTTAAAAGTGTGTTGCTATTAACAGAGACTGTGACATTACCATAATCGCCTGAATTATCGATGGCCCCACCGTCCGTGGCAGTATTAGTTAGGAAATGATTATTATCCACAGTAGCCGTAACATTACCATAGTCCCCTGCATTTGAAATTGCACCGCCGTTGGTTGCAGTGTTGTTTAAAAATGTATTGTTAGTTACGGTAGTTCCAAGGTTATTACCCCGATCTCCATCGTTTATAACCGCACCACCATTTATTGCTGCGTTATTTATGAATATATTACTGCTTATTGTTGTGTTGGTGTTGTTACCATAAAATCCAGTGTCTTCAATGGCACCCCCAACAAATGTTGCTGAGTTGTTGGATAGCATGTTGTTGGATATCGTGGCTGTAACATTTCCGTAATCACCTGCATTGTCAATGGCACCACCACTACCACCATGCCCCTTTGAATGATTATTTAAGAGTTTATTATTAGTTATAGTGGCCCTGGCATTACCATAAATACCTCCATTAAATATTGCTCCACCAACATATAGTGCAGAGTTGTTCCAGAACGTATTATTATTTATATCACATACAGCACTGCCATAAGCACCTTCATTGATAATGGCACCACCATCTGTTGCATTGTTACTTAAAAATGTGCAATTAGCTATGTTGGCTGTGGCTTGACCATAAGATCCTTCGTTATTGATGGCACCACCATAATTTGATGCAGAGTTGTTTTGTAAAGTGCATGCGTTGATTGATAATGTTCCCATGTTATTGATTGCTCCCCCGTTGGTAGCATTACCATTTTCAAGTGTTAAATTTTCTATCGTGCAAGTAGTGTTGGCAGTTACATTGAATATGCCACTGACTTCCTCAGCATTAATGACTGTTCCAGTTTGACTCTGACCACTGAGTGTCAAGTTCTTGTTGATGGTTAGGTTGTAGTTACCAGTGGTGTTGTAATTCCCATCTGCTAAATAAATTGTTCCGTTATTTGAAGCTGTTGTGATGGCATTAGCCAGGGTTGCCTTCGCAGTTGACCAACTATATCCATCGTTAGCATCGTTACCACTTACAGGGTTTACATAGATGGTGTTGCTGTTGCCCTCTGCAGATGCAAAGTAAAACCCTCCAACCGAGATAATTATCAGAAAAAATAATACAAAACAAGCAGTTAAAATAATGTTTTTATTTGTAAAGACCATATTTAACCCCCAAAAAGTTTTTAGAAATGATTCAACAAATCAAATATCCCAAGTATCGTTGTTATCATTGGTGATCTACATTTAAATCCTATATAATCAATTATTCACTTTAAACAAACATATAT
>WASR01000038.1 GCA_009712615.1 Methanobacterium sp.
ATCCGCTCTCATATCACGATGGCAGGGCACCACAATTGCGAATGGATTTTTCCCTATGGCTGTTCCCACTGCTCTGTAACCCTGGGTTTTCATGGATTTGGCAATTTCTTTGTAGGTTCTCACATGACCCGTGGGGATAGATGCAACTTCCAGAATAACATTTCTTTCAAAGTTGGTTTTCATTGTGGAAGTTTCATGGGAGGATTCCTGTGAGATGTCCATTTCAAGGAGGTCGAAGTCAAAGTTTGATGTGTTTCCATGGTACATTTCTGCTATGATCTCAACAATATCTTCGTACATATTATTTATTATGAATTTAGGATGGTAATTGGATATTTCAGTAACCAAATCTTCAAGGTTGGTTTGGGGGAGTGCTATCCTCACGATCTTTCCCCTTTGTGAAAATGCTGCTGCGAAGTATAGATCTCCTTCTTTATGAATTGATATTACCACTAGATCTTTCCTTTTGTCCATAATTATCAACTAACCCATATTTTCCATAAAATTTTTTTTAGTTATGAATTTTGAAACTATCTACTATGAGATCTATATCTTCGTTAAATATTTCGAAGTTATCGGGTTCACCAGCAAACCACAAGTAGTACAACATGTCCTTCTTTTTAAAGGCAACTATCATTATCTTGGTCACCGATGATCCATGGGGATTTTCACCCACCAGTATATAGGTTTCCATACCCTTAGAGATAAATCCCGTCTCAGAGGTGATGCTACTATTCTGCATCATGAAAACATTCTTAAGAATTTCTGCAAATTCCTCAGCACTTATGTCTTCAGCTTCTTCATTCCTGTTAATAGAAAAATGTATGGAGTTGTTGGCAACACCACCAATAATAACTTTTTTATCATCATTAGTTTCAATTATCTCCCATTTATTAGGATATTCAAATGATATCTCACCATTTTCAAAATGAACGACCCAAGAACCTTTTCCAAGGGCTTTAATTTTTTCAAGGGCTTCATCAGCTTTGATTCTCACGTATATGTACTGATCATCAAGGGCATTTATAAGAGGATCTACGGCTCTTTCGTCTCCAATATTTCCTAAAGCTTCGATAATACGTCCACGAACGTATTTGTTCTGATATTTATATCTAGTGCTATAAAGAGAATCTATTAATGGATCCACTGCTCTTTCATCCTTAATTTTTCCCAGGACCTCTGCAATCTGGGATCTGAGTTGCCAATCATCATTTTCAAATGCTTTCAACAGTTCTCCAACTGCAGGTTTACCAATTTTTCCAAGTGCAATAACAGATTTCCATCTAACATCGCTGTCACTATCTTTGAGTGCGTTTACAAGGGGTTTGATGGCCCGTTCATCCCCAATTTTTCCAAGTGCAATGGCAGCATACTTTCGCACATGCCAATCAGGATCTGTAAGGGAATTTAAAAGAGGGTCATATCCTTGTTCATCCCCTATATCTCCCAGTGCTATTGTTGCATTTCTTCGCACAGCCCAACTTTCATCGTTGAGGGCATTAATCAGGGCATCTATACTACTATCGTCTTTCAACTTTCCTAGTGCTGCAGCGGCCTTCCAACGAACTTCTTCATCAGTGTCCTTGATCAATGTTTCTACTAAAGCAGGTACTGCTCTTTTATCCCCAATTATTCCAAGGGCTTCAGCTGAATTTTCTCTCACAGCTATAAGAACAGTATATTCATCTTGCCAACTTTCATATTTCAATGATTCAATCAACGCATCTAATGCCCTTTCATCTCCAAGTCTCTTGAGTGAAATTGCAGCTTCTTTCCTTATTAAGTAATCTTCATTTTTTAAAGCTCTGATTAACCCATCAATATCCTTTGATTCTTCCATCAATTCAATATCGGGGTTGAATTCTTGTTCAATTGAATCCATCTATGAATTCACATCCTTTAACACAAAAGTTCATAATAATATTAATAATTAAAATATGAGAGTTTTCAAATAAATAATTTGGTGTTTCAATCCAATCAATTAATTGAAAACTATTTTGACCTTTTAATTAGTATTAACAATTTCGTTATAGAATTTCTGTTAACAATTTCAAAAGATTCGGATTTTTCCCAACAAATTTCAGTGCAGCGATCTTGGATATGGATTCAATGTCCTGATTTTCAATAAACTCTGCAAGGGAATTCATATCTTCATCAGTGAGTTTATCCGCCATTTTACGGTATTTAGCAGATTGGAACAAGCCTTTTCCTACCTGCTTTTTCCAAAGTTTTTCGTAGTTTTTGAGGTAGTTTGAGGAACTGTCCTCATTTTTTATCGATTCTGCTGCCACTTCGCCGGCGATTCTTGCACAAGTTATTGTAGGGTGTATTCCTCCTCCAGTAACTGGATCAACATGTCCTGCTGCATCTCCAACAACTAATAACCCATCAGTATAGGTTTTTTCTATGGGTCCTGACACAGGCACCCCTCCAATATTAAGTTCAACTGGGGTAGCATCTAATTTAGATACAAATTTGTCCAAGTAATAAAGCGGTGTTTTATCAGGGCTTCGGATACCTACTCCCACGTTTGCAACTCCATCTCCCTTTGGAAATATCCATACATATCCATTGGGTGCTACATTTTTCCCAAAGTAGAATTCCAAGTAGTTAGGATCTGTATCCACACCAACCATTTCATACTGTGCACACGAACAGATATCTTTTGGAGATTGGATGGTTTTTAAACCAGCCATTCTTGCAATGTTTGATTCAATACCATCTGCAGCAATTACAACATCCGCCTTTACTTCGATGGTTTCGCCTAGGTGTTTAGCAATCACTCCACAAACCTTATGATCCTTGATTATCACGTCTTTAACAGCAGTTTTAACCATGATATCCGAACCTGACTTCGCAGCTTCGGATGCTAATTCTTTGTCAAATACCTTACGATCAAGAACAAGACCTTCTGCAATTCCCCCTTCATAGTTAATGCATCTTCCGTCAGGGGCATGAATGTTAGCACCTTTAATTCTGGATCGGATATATTTCTCTTTTGGTTCAATTTCAAGGGTTTCGAATGTGCTGTATGTGACGCCCTCGGCACACTGTACAGGACTTCCTATTTCCTGCCGTTTTTCCAGCATTAATACATCAACATCTGATTTTGATGCGAAAAGTGCCGAAGTTGATCCACCTACCCTCGCACCAACAACAACAACATCGTACTTGAGTTTAGTCATTATTCTGTCCCCACAATCAATGCTCCAAGTGGACAAACATAAACGCAGTTACCACAGTCCGTACATCCTGTGTCAACATTCAATCCATTTTCAGTAAGTTCGATAATTCCCTCAGGACACACAGTCACACAAGACCCACAGTATCCACAATATTCTGACTGGACTTCCATCGATATACCACCCTACAATTTTTGATGTATTATATTAGAT
>WASR01000065.1 GCA_009712615.1 Methanobacterium sp.
AGTTTAGCAGCTTTTGTGTACAGAATATAAGACGAACTAAATTTCCTGGATTTTGCCAAACAAAAACTCAGGAACATGCCAACCATAGACTTTGAAGCAACCACTGCAGTCATAGCAGGATTTCCAAATGTTGGCAAATCCACCCTGCTTAGACAGTTAACATCAGCAGAACCCAAGGTTGCTGATTATCCATTCACAACTACTGGAATACAAATAGGACACATAGAACATAAATGGATGCCATACCAATTCATAGACACTCCCGGACTTCTTGACAGACCTGTGGATGATATGAATGAAATAGAATTGAATGCAATGGTTGCACTCGAGCACCTTGCAGATCTGGTATTTTACATATTCGATGCTTCTGAAACATCAGGATATCCACTAGAAAGTCAGATGAACCTGTACAGAGGGATAAAAAATATTTTTAACACACCAATTCAGTGTGTTTTTAACAAGATGGATCTGGTTGAAGACACCACACATGTTGATAAATACATTGAACAGCTTGAAAACCCCATCAAACTATCGGCTGTTGAAGGCATTGGAGTTTCTGAATTAATTACCAAGATGGAGGAATTTAATAATGAAAAGAAATGATGCAGAAGAGGTATTTAACGATATATACACCACCCTACTGGAAAAACAGAGGGAAATTGGCGACATGGTGGACAGCTACATTTCAAACACACCAAAAAACACCCCAAGCAACATAATTAACGAACCCGCAGTAGATATTTTAGACGAAGACGAAACTGTGGTTGTAAATGTTGATCTTCCTGGCATTGAAAGGGAAAAAATTAAGATAGATATCACAGAAAGCTCCATAGAACTCACAGCTGACTACACAGACGAAAACGAAGCTGAAAAGAAATTTCTAATGAAGGAAAGGTACAGTAAAACCATTGACAGAAAAATTTCACTACCTGATGGACTGGATATAAACAACACAAGGGCCAAGTTTGAAGGCGGTGTACTGTCGGTTACCATTCCAAAAATAGTGGAAACACAAGGGGAAGAAAGCAACTTTGAAGTCAAGGTTGACTAAAACTCAATCCCTTTTTATTATATATTCTTTTTTTAGTTTAAAGCAGTGTTCAAACTATCTTGAGCACTTAAAAAATAAATATGGATACAAGATACGTTAATCGTATCTCACTTTACCTATGTGCCTGGTGCTTCCAGGATCTTCCCCACTGTAATGGGATAAATAGTATATGAACCATTCTACAGGGATCACGAGTATGAATGGGGATAGTAAGGGATGAATGTCTGAGAAATCTCCCATATTAAATGTGATGGTTTTAACACCTATCTTATTCGAAAATTCTATGGATTTATTGGTTAATTCGTCACCAGGAAATCCTGCGTCTAAAAATATTATGGGAACATCCTTTTCTGCCCTTTCAATTAAACCGTGTCTGAACTCTCCAGAGTAAAGTGGACAGGCATGTTTCAAGGCACCTTCCATCAGCATGGTCATGGCGATCTTGTATGCCAAACCAAAGTTCGGACCACTGCCCATACAGTAAAATATATCCTCGTCCATGAACTCTTTGGCCAGTTCCCTGTTGGATTCCTCTGTAGTTTCCACCAGTTTCTGGGCGATGGACGGTATTTTATCCAGATCTGCAATGATCTTATCAGATTCTTCTGATTCGTCCATGGAGAACAGTATTTCGTACAAACAAAGAAGTTGGGTCATGTAGGTTTTTGTTCCAAGTATTGCAGTTTCTCTACCACACCTTGTTAGAACCGCATCATCAGCTTCCTTCATCATACTACTATCAGGTTCGTTGGTGATTGAAATAGTATAAATACCTTCTTCCTTTGCTCTTCGAAGTGCTGCAAGGGTATCTGCAGTTTCTCCTGACTGTGAAGTGGTAATCAGTGCTGAATTAGAATTTTGAAGATTTTTATGATGTACAAATTCATAGCCTGTGTGTACTTCAATATTTCTGTCTGACAAAAATCCTAGTGCATCACGTGCTGAGTAACAGGTCGAAAGAGAGCTTCCACATCCAACTAGATATATTTTGTCGGCATCTTTCAATTTCTGTGCAATCTCAACCATATGATCCTTTTCTTCTTTCAAAGTTTCTGCCAATGATTTGGGCTGTTCCTGAACTTCGTTGTACATATCATACTTCATAATGATTCCTCAAAATGCATGTCCAGCTTTTCAATGAATTTAGAATACATAACATCAATATCCTCTTCAATAACTCTGGTATTAGCAGTGGTTTCCATGAACCCAGATTCATATTTAAATCTAGGCACAATATGAATATGGAGATGTTCAATACTTGCTCCAGCTGCTTCCCCCAGGTTAATCCCCACATTTATTCCGTCGGGTTTAATAACATCTCTAATTAGTGAAATTGTTCGTTGAACAATGATGAATAATTCTTTAATCTCTTCAGTACTCAACTCATTAAGGTCTGTGTAATGTTTAACTGGCAATACTTCAAGATGGCCCCTGTTGTAAGGGTACAAATTCATTAGTACCATATTTTTACCATCATTGTATAAGACCTTTTCTTTTACTTCTGGATTACCATCAACTATTGAGCAAAATATACAACCATCAAGGGGTTTTGAATCCTTCCATTTCTTCCTTGAGGAAGCAAATAATACTGTGTTAGATTCAGAGGGTACAGTTGCTTTAACCTTGACTTTACTGTTCTTTTCAACCTTGTAAAGTCTCGCTATACAAACAGCCATTTCAGCCAGTTCAACTGCATCAGAACCAACAATACAGATCATGGGTTCCTTTCCCCAGGCACCCTCGTGGTAAATAACATCGGGGATATCATCAATTTTTTCGATTGCTTCTTCAACACCCCATGGAATGGTACCACCCTCAACTTTACGAACTGCTTCTGGTGCGTAGGCCCTGTCGTAGGAAGAAATTTTGAGCCCCAATTTTTTACAAATTTCAAGAATCAGGGGATCGTACTTGATGTTAATGGCACTTCTAAGTGATGGGTCGTGTTTCATCATGCTAAGCGCAAGTCTGGCCATGTGTGATGTTTTTAAAAAGTCAGGGCTGCTCACTGTTTTTGGCATCCCATTTAAGTTGGTAATTCTCCCAGGAATTCCAACGACTTCCTCAATTTTTTCAGCATTTTCCAATGCCATGACAAGATTACTGTGAACTTCTGGAATGATAATGGCAAACTCTGAAGATTTCTCCAGGATGGATGCTCCTTCTTTAACCTTTTCTATCTCTTCAATATGATCCATACTCAATATTTTCACATGATCAAATATAAGTTGTTGGTTTTGAAAATCAACTTCTTACAAGAACGTTACATCTAATGTTTCAATTTGGATAAAACCTGTAATGAATGAATGTCACTAAAAACATTAAATAAGGACTCATT
>WASR01000150.1 GCA_009712615.1 Methanobacterium sp.
ACCCTCTGCGCATCGCCGTCCTACCTCGCCCGGCACGGCACACCACGGACCCCGGGGGAGCTGGAAGACCATGACTGCCTGCGATTCCGGTTCCCGGGCACGGGAAAGCTTCAAACCTGGCAATTGGCCGGCGCGGACAACGTCGACCCCTTCCGACGCCCCTCCCCCCTGACATGCAACAACATGGAAGCCTTGCGGGAAGCGGCGATGGCCGGTCTGGGGATCGCCTATATGCCGGACTTTCTGGCGCGCGACGCGGTGAAAGACGGACGTCTGATCACGCTTCTGGAGGGCCATCCCGCCGATCCCGGGCAATTCAGCGTTCTATGGCCGTCCAACCGGCTCGCCACGCCCCGGTTGCGGGTCTTCATCGACTATATCGCGGAGATGCTGTTTCGGGATATCGGCCAACCGCCCGGGAATCACGAGAGCTGATCCAACGGCACCGGCTTACCGATCCCATAGCCCTGAACATAGTTAACACCGATCGTCCGCAGCTTCTCCACGATCGCGTCATTTTCGACGAACTCCGCGATGGTCTCGATATCCATGACATGCGCGACGGAATTGATCGCCGAGACGAAGGCCTCATCCACCGGATTTTCAACGATGTCCTTGATGAAGGAGCCATCAATTTTCAGATAATCGACAGGCAGTTGCTTCAGATATCCGAATGAGGACATGCCGCTGCCAAAATCGTCGAGCGCAATCTTGCATCCGCGCTTTTTCAATTCATGGAGCAGCATGCGCGCGTTGCCGAAATGCGAGATCGCCGCGGTCTCCGTGATCTCGAAACAGATGCGGGTCGGATCGACGCCGGTCACCGCAAGCTGTTCAATGATATAGTCCAGGGCCTTGGGGTCGCTGATCATCGCCCCGGACAGGTTGATCCCGTACTGGGGCAGACCTTGCCGGTGATCGCGCGCGATATAGTTGAACGCCGAATGAATGACCCAGCGATCGATTCTGGGCATCAGTCCGAACCGTTCGGCGGCCGGGATGAAGGCCATGGGGGGCACGATGGCGCCGTCATCGGCCTTGAGGCGGATGAGCAGCTCCATATGGATGCCGCCCGCCTCGCCCCGTGCAAGATGAACAATCTTCTGCCCGTAGAGAATGAAGCGATTCTGATCGAGCGCGGCACAGATCCGGGCGAACCAGTCCGCCTCGCCAAGATATTTCCTGAGGGCATGGTCATCCGGCTCATATACGCACACCCGGTTGCGGCCGGTTTCTTTCGCGGTATAGCAGGCGGAATCGGCGAAGGAGAGGATGTCTTTGACCGAGACATCCGCCGCCGCGCCGGAAAACTCCACCAATCCGACGCTGGCCCCGATCGAGAACACCTTTTCACCCCAGACGAAGCGAAATTCGCCGATCGCCCGCACCACGGTCTCCATGATCTGGCGACCGGTCTCCACCGCGCAGGATTCCAGCAGGATGCCGAACTCGTCCCCGCCGAGCCGGGCCAGAACATCGTTGGCGCGCAGGGTCGTCTTCAGCAACGCGGTCACCTGCCGGAGCAGTTCGTCCCCGGCGATATGGCCACAGGTGTCGTTGACGGTCTTGAACTGGTCCAGGTCGAGATAGGCCATCGTATGATGCAGGCCGGCGCGGATTGCGGTTTCGATCGCCCGGTCAAGGCGGTTTTCGAATTCCCGCCGGTTGCTCAGGCCGGTCAGGGAATCATGCGTTGCCTGATAATTGATCTCCGCCGCCATCCGCCGCGCCGCGCTGACGTCCCGGAACACCAGCACCACACCAACCAGATCCCCGTTCCGTCCGAGGATGGGAGCCGCGCAGTTCTCGACCTGACGGGCCGACCCGCTGTTCCTGGCGATGAGAATGCCCTCGCCGACGACACGCCCGCGCTGCCAGGCGGTTGTCACCAGCGTATCCTGGGCCGCGATCGGAATCTCCGCATTTTCGTCTATCAGGTTGAGAACGTCCGACAGGCGTTTGCCGAGAGCGTCATCCAGGGACCAGCCTGTCAGAGTCTCCGCGATCAGGTTCATGAAGGAGATCTCGCCATGCTGGTTGGTGGAAATGACTCCATCCCCGATGGCCTGCAACGTCACCAGCAGCCGTTCCTTTTCCTGGAACAGCTCGCTCGATCTCTCCAGCAAATCCCGCTGCGCCTCCTCAAGCTTGGCGTAGGCCTCCGCCAGTTCCCGTTCGCGCCCCGCCAGACATGCCTCGACCCGGTGCCGCTCCAAAGCCATCTGGATGGTCGCGTGCAATTCGCGCTCGGAAAAAGGCTTGACCAGAAAGCCATAGGGGGCGGTGGCTTTCGCGCGCGCCAGCGTCTTTTCCTCCGAATAGGCGGTGAGATAGATGACCGGGCTTCTGATTTCGGCCGCGGTATCGATACCGTCCACCGGGCCGGAGATATTGATATCCATGAGAATGATGTCGGGATGTGTTGCCGCGGCTCCCGCGACGGCCTCATCGCGGGAGGCGGCGACACAGGTCACATCGTATCCGAGCCGGCTTAACCGGCGTTTCAGGTCCAGAGCGATCGCGCCCTCATCTTCGACAACCATGATGCGTGCGCTCATGTCAGGCTCCTGTCTCACGAGTCCAGCAGGGTAAACTCCAGGGCGAAACGGGTCGGATTGCGTCGGTGGATCGACAACTTTCCGAGAAGCTGCCGGGACAACATCATCACCAGGGAAAGACCCAGCGTATCCGCGGCCTCGATATCGAGCCCCTCCGGGATTCCCACCCCGTCATCCTCCACCGCAAGGCGGACCTGTTTTCCGTCATCGCGCGACATCGTCACCCTGACATCACCCTGCCCCCCTTGCGGAAAGGCGTGCTTCAGCGTGTTGGTGATCAGTTCGTTGACCAGAAGCGCGCAAGGCACGGCGGAATTGATCGGCAGGAAGACCGACTCCACATCGATGTGCAACCGGACGTCCTGGGAAATGCTGCCATAGGATCCCAGCAGAACGGGAACCAGGGCTTCCAGGAACTCCCCGAAGTTCACCCGGCCGAAATCCTTCGACTGATAAAGCGACTGATGGATCAGCGCCATGGAACGAACCCGGTTCCGGCAGTCCTCCAGCATCGACTGGACGTCCGGATCATCGATCCCGCCGGCCTGAAGATTGAGAATGCTGTCGATCACCTGCAGATTGTTCTTAACCCTGTGGTGGATTTCCCCCAGAAGCAGTTCCTTCTCGCGCAAGGCGGCCTCGATCCGGCTTTCCTTGTTTTTGCGATCTGAAATGTCGACGATCGACGACAACACCATCACCCCGTCGTCGGTATCGATCGGATTGAGGCCGATCTCGACCGGAAATTCGGTCCCGTCCTTCCGCTTTCCGTAAAGATCCTGCCCCACCCCCATCGGCCGCGACACCGGACAGCCCAGATAG
>WASR01000210.1 GCA_009712615.1 Methanobacterium sp.
ATATAAAATTCCTATATAAAAATAAAAGCTTTATTCAGTATAAAACTGGACAAGGATCTAAACGGCACTACGTTTTGCAGTGCCGTTATTTCTTTATCTTTCAATTATATGAATATATGAAAACATTATGCAGTTTTACCCTGCTGATTTTCTTGTTTTTTTCTCTCTACGAATCTTCCCATATAGAAAGCCAGAACACCTACTCCAATACCTGTCTGTAAACAGAAAAGCAAACTTTCAATTTCCCCTGGTAATTCTCCACCAATCCAAGTTTCCATAACAGGTGTAAACCAAGGCTTATACTCGGTACCTGTAATCTGGGAAACAACTTTGCTTCCTGCATCATCGGAGCCACCGAATTCAGCACCTTTTAATGCAAATAATGGTATAATAGCAATCAATGCAGCAATAACTAATAATATTATAACTTTCTTTTTTGTCTTTGCCATTAATTTTCACCTCTCTTTAGAAATCCAAGACCTGTCAATTCGGATTTTGCATATGTTTCAAGACCTATAATAATAACAACAGTCAAAATACCTTCGATAATTGCAAGTGGAAGCTGTGTCGGTGCAAATACTGCAAGGAACTTAGCTGTAGATGCTGCCACACCACCGCTCTGAGAAGGATATGCAAGTGCAAGCTGAATACTAGTTACACAATAGGTGAATAAGTCACCGATTGATGCTGCTAGAAAAATACCTACATTTTTATTTACTTTCATTTTCTGGCATAATTTATATATTCCATAAGAAACCAATGGGCCTGCAATAGCCATTGAAAAAGTGTTAGCACCAAGAGTAGTCAGTCCACCATGAGCAAGCAAGATTGCCTGGAAAATCAGTACAATGATACCTAGGATGCTGACTGCGGCCGGTCCGAATAAAATTGCACCAAGACCGGTTCCAGTCATATGTGAACAACTTCCTGTTACTGACGGAATCTTTAAAGATGAAAGTACAAAAACGAATGCACCAGCCATAGCAAGAAGAGTGATAGATTTACGGTCATTTGACAATGTTTTCTTAATTGATAAATAACCTGCTACTAGGAATGGAACGCAGATAACACCCCACATAATACAGAATTTTGGTGGAAGATATCCTTCCATTATGTGCATTGCATTTACTACGGTCGTTCCCCCGAAAATTAACGCAAAAGCTGCCGCTATTGCAACAATTTTATTTTCTTTCTGATTCATTTTATTTTTCCCCCTTATGTTGTTTAAAATTTATATTAATCTACGCTAAAGCACCTAGAAAAGATACCTGTTCTCCAAGCATTTTCTTAAATTCTTGTGTACTTTTCGGATAGGCTTTTGTATCTTCCAAAAGATGTTTTTCTACTAGCAATTCATACATCTCCAGCATAGCTGGCTGTTTTAAATTTGCCTGTTTTAAAACTTTCCTATTCTTGAAAATTTCGAGCGGTGTTCCGTCTGCGATGATTTTGCCCTGACAGAATACAATGGCTCTTTCAGCCCATCTATATACAAAATCCACATCATGGGTGGAAATCAGCATTGTCTTACCCTCAGAACCAAGCTTGTCCAAAACTTCTTCTAACATCATTGCATTTAAAGGATCCAGTGCTGCCGTAGGCTCATCAAAGATGACGATTTCCGGTTTCATAGCAATGATATCCGCAATGGTGACGCGCTTCTTTTCACCGCCACTCAAATAGTGTGGCGGACGATCCTTGAAATCTGAGATATTCATGTATGCCAGCGCTTCCTCAACCCGTTCCTGTACTTCCTCTTTTGGAAGCTTTAAATTCATCGGCCCGAATCCAACTTCTGCCCTAACTGTGGATGCAATAATTTGATTGTCCGCATCCTGAAATACGATTCCGATATTTTTTCGAAGCTCCTTTAAATTCTTTTTATTAACGACTATATCACGGTAAATGATTTTTCCCTGTTCCGGTGTAAATACACCGTTAATGTTCAAGAAAAATGTGGATTTTCCTGATCCATTGGAACCAATGACAGCGATTTTTTCCCCTTCATAGATATCCACACTTACGCCGTCCAGTGCAGCCTTTCCATTTCCGTAGACATAGTATAAATCTTCAACCTTTAATATTGGTTTTTCCATAATTGCTCCTTTCTATCTTGTAAAGCTCCAGAGTAGAATCAAAAAAATTATAAATGCTACTGCTGTGATAACCTGTATTGTCTCTACCTTTTTGTCTTCCTCCAGAAATATAAGATCTCCATCATAGCATCTGGCTTCCATAGCATCATAATAAGAGCTTGCCTTTTTCAACGAAATAACCAGCATATTGCTAGTAACGCTTCCAAATGTATAATAAGAAGTTTTAATATCACAGTATCCCATACGGGATTCTGCGGAGTTTTTCATTTTGGTATAGACATCCATTAAAATAAATATGTAACGGTAAATGATATTCATCAGTTCTACAATAAGCTTTGGCACATGTGCCTTTCGAAGCACATATATAATCTCGGAGGATGGGGTTGACAGTATCATCATCTGTAGGGCACTGATAGCTGCAAAAACCTTCAGAATCAAGAAGATCATTTCCTTAAGTTTTTCCTGAGAAGTAAATACATAGCAGAGACCAAGATATAAGTTATACTGACCCATCGGCTGCTTTGAAAAATCAATAGCAATGGTAAAAGTACCAAGGAGGATAAAGCCAATTTGAACTACCAATATTGGTAAGTATTCACGTATTGGAAGCTCTCCTTTCACAATGGTTAGATAAGCCATTGCAATAATGACCATAGCAGATACATAGGGGTTGTCCAATACAATACAAAGAATCAATGTCACAACAGAAAGAGATACTTTAAAAGTAGGATTCCAATGTCTGATTTTAGAAGTATAAGCATAAAAATCAATTGAAAACCCTTCGCCGTGTCTATGTCCGATTCTATGGTGGTGATTATGTGTCATATCACCATGGGTGTGACCATCCCGACGTTTCCATTTGAAGAAAAAGACAGCCATCAAAAACATGGCACATAAAATAATAATTTTTTCCATGTCACACCTCATTTAAACTTTTTATTGTTGCATAGAGCTTCTTTAGAATTAAAAAAATCCTTTTAACTCAAGTGTTAAAAGGATTCCAAAGACAAAATGCTCATTCTAAAATAATGCTGAATACATTTTCATTTTAGCGCCCTCCCTATCACTCGTAGAGTTCACAGTGCACAATATAGGCAGGTCTTCTGACTTAAGAATCATTATTTAAATACGCCTTCCCAGTTCCCCAGTGGCATAATGTATTTAAACTCCTCTTTTACAGCTACGGGATAGTTCAGGATTTTCACCTGATTCTCAATTAATTAATCCAAATTGATTAAACCTATATTTTACTATT
>WASR01000024.1:0-1299 GCA_009712615.1 Methanobacterium sp.
AAACAAATCAGGAAATTTTGGATCGTTCCAGATCAAACTATGGAATTTGTTCTATGATACCATCTATTCCATGATAAAACAGAGTTTAAAATAAAAAAAATGGAACTTAGTTGG
Source organism: Methanobacterium sp. (assembly GCA_009712615.1). GTDB lineage: Archaea > Methanobacteriota > Methanobacteria > Methanobacteriales > Methanobacteriaceae > Methanobacterium_B. The sequence continues at coordinate 115 of WASR01000024.1, forward strand.
TGTTTTATTTGAAGAATCTGTCCAGGAATTTGAACCTTTCAATTGGAATTATCTGAGCCAGTATATCATGATCTTCCCTGTCAAATGTTTTGATGAGGAGTATGGTCGCGAAGTATATCATGATTGCCAGGATTATTTCCAAAAACAGGTTGGTGTGTACTGTGAGTAGGAAACATGCCATGACTGCACTTGCTATTGCTGGTTTGAGTAGGACATTTTTGAGGTTGACACTGCAAAACGACTTTGAAAGTACAAAAAAGCACATCGCAATCACAAGTATTTCTGTAAGGACAGTAACAATGGATGCACCGATATAACTGTAGTTGGGAATGGCCCATAGGTTCAAAATAATGTTAAAAACCATGGATATGAATGTTATCTTTAATAATGTTGTTTGTTTGTTCATTGCGGGCAGTATGCTTCCAAATATGTAGTTCAAGAAAGTTATTGGAATGGTCCATATGAGTATCTGAAGAACAAGTACCGATGGTAGAAAGCTGCTCTTGTATATTAAGAGTATTATAGGCTCTGCCAGGATGGTTACACCCACGGCAATTGGTAAGGATAATATGGTCAGATATTTAAATGATTTCTGATAGGTGAATTTGAGGGAGTCCTTTGCTGATATGAAGAATTGAGAAAATATTGGGAACACTGATATTGTGAAAGCTGCGGGTAAAAAAAGAAATGCCTCAAAAAGTCTGTAGGGTGCACTGTAGATACCAACATCTACACTGGACTTAAATATTGATAGGAGCACTGTATCTACTCTAAATGCTATTAATGTAAATATTGAAACGATTGAAAGCGGTAATGCCGCGATCAAAGTTATTTTAATGAAGTTTATATCAAAATCCCATTTGGGTAGCGAATATTTCCAGAAGTAAACAGCCAGAATGAATATAAGGCATGCCACGTTTGCAATTACATAAAGCATTGCAAAGAATATTATGTCCTTACTAAAATAAATAGCCACTAATGTACCTGCAAACATTAAAATACTGTTTAATACCAGTGATATTGATTGATACTCCATTTTTTGAAGTGCCTGGAAAATTGCTGTGAAGGTTCCAGAAAGACCGTTGAATATGATGGAAGCACCTATTATGTAGATGACCAGTACTGTCTCAGGAGGATACTGGTGGTTTACCAAGTTTACTATATTAACGAATAGAACTATTAAAA
>WASR01000024.1:1309-3334 GCA_009712615.1 Methanobacterium sp.
GAAGGTTAATACAGCCAGACCCAACCTTAAAATTGTTGTGTTGGTGAAGTATTTGGTTTGAAGAGATTTATCCCTCGAAACTTCCCTTGTTACTATGGTACTCAGACCAAGATCTGTGAAAACCGCAAATATATATGCTAAACTAAGTGCAGTCGAAAGTACCCCAAATCCTGCTGTACCAAGGTACCTTGCAGTGTACATGGTAATAAAAAAACCAAGTATGTAACTCATCATCTGTGAAACAAACAGTAAGGTTGTGTTTTTTGCTAATCTCTGTACAGAACTCATAAATTAATCAGCTTCCAAAATAATTAATTGAATAAATTAAGTAGGATTTAATGGTTTATTACTGTTTCCACTTGTCAGGTATCCAAAACTTTGTGAAACATGGTAATGTCATTGTTTTGAATTTTTGGAATTAATATAGTTTCAAGGTATTCCCTTCTCACCATTTCTTTCTTGAATAATATATTTAATAATATATGTTTTATTTTTTGTATTATCCAAAGTTACTTTAAGAAGTAACAACATAAGGTGTTATTAACTGTGATAAGTTGTAATTGTATGATTTGATTATATCTGGAGGAAATAATACCATGAAAATTGAAGATGATTTAATTGGAAAAGAAGTGATAGATGCTTCTGGAGATAAAGTAGGTACAGTTAAAGAAGTGGAATGGGATTTTCAATCAAAAAGAGTAGAATCTATCGAACTGGAAGAGGCGGGAATCTCTTCAAAAATAGGTTTAGGTGATAAAAGAGTGGTACCAATTAATGAAGTCAAGGAAATTGGTGACAAGGTACTTATTAAAACACGAATTTTTAAATAAACCTAAAAAAAATTAGATTTAGACCATTCAATATTTTTTTTTCATTAAAATTCTTTTAAAAAACCATTAGAGGAGATAGTATGCCGGTTGTAGAATCCAATGAAGAAATGAAGAAGAATATGAGAAGAATAAAGAAAGAGGAAACATCTAAAAAAATGGAAGCTGATTCCTCCAGTGAAGATACTGGTGCAAAACAAGAAATAAGTGCTAAAATAGATGAAGTGAAGGACAATGCATCAGATAAGAAGGAAAATATACAAAGAAAAGCTGATGAAACAAAAAGAAAACTGGTTAAAAAAGTTGATGAAACTAAGGAAGATGTTTCCAACAAAAAGGACGAAATAAATCTCAAGCTGGAAGATGTTAAAGACACTGCAGGTGAAAAAAAAGATGAAGTCAAGCAGGGTTTGGAAGATACAATAGACGAAGCTGAAAAACAGAAGCAGAAACTGGAAAAGGAAAGTGAAAAACAGGATATGTCTCCCGCAGAGAAGATATTAAATGATATTGTAACAAGGTTCAGACAGGGTTCTGATCAAATAAATGAAGCCATTGTAGATCGTTCTGAAGAATCAAAATCGTCTAAAAAGGATATCATGAAAAAACCTTTAATAGATGTTTTGGAAACCAATGACACCATATATATTGTGGCGGATATTTCAGGTATTAAGAAGGATGATATTGAGTTGGGTATTTCTAAAAACAGAGTGGATATCACTGCAACTTTCAAGGCCGAACCTGAAATTGAAGACACTAAATTCATCCAGAAGGAGAGAAATTACGGTAAGACACATCGTAAGATCATGCTTTCAACAGATGTGAAAGTTAAAGAAACTAAAGCAAAATTTAAAGACTGTACTTTAACCATAACTCTACCTAAAAAGGTGGAAGATATGACTAAGATTGAAATTGAAGGCTAGAAAGGTCCAAGTTGAATTAATGTGAACCTTCAAACTGAATTAAATACTCTTTTTATTTTTTTAAAAAAATGGATAAAGTGAATGGTTATTACTTAACCAGTCCACAAATTTTTCATTGAATTAAATTGGTTTTGATTGGATTTTTTTTATTGTCTATTGTCCTTCTTTATGTAGAAGTTCAGCTGGTCTTTGTTGATGTCCTTCAGATTGTGCTGTACGGTGGCTCCAATCTTCTGGATCTTTTCTTTGTTTGAGAAGAGTATCGGTACTTCTGC
>WASR01000213.1 GCA_009712615.1 Methanobacterium sp.
GAGGGAGAATATGAATGAAAAGGATATTAAAAATTTAATATATCAACGTTACATCGAACCTACCAAACAAAAGAGAGATGTTTATGCAGGAATAGAGTTGGAACTTCCAATTTTAAACCTGAACAAAGCACCTGTAGATTTTAAACTCATACATGAATTAACACTGAAATTTAAAGACCAATTCAACTTCAATGTAAAGGCCAAGGATGAAAATGGAGACATATGTGCCCTGCTAGATCCAAAAACAAATGATATTTACACCTACGACTGCTCATACAACAACCTTGAAATTTCCTTTGGAAAGGAAAAAAATCTGCATAGAGTAGACGAAAGATTCAGAGAATACTACAGATTCATCAAGGAAACATTAAACCAAGAAAACCACATTCTCACAGGTTTTGGAGTAAATCCCTACCGAAACTACAATCAACATCTGCCAGTACCCAATGGAAGGTACAGAATGTTATACCACCATCTTTGCTCTTATCACAAGTACAAAAATGAAAAATATTTTCATGACATGCCGGAGTACGGGATGTTCACTAGTGCTGCCCAAACACAGGTAGATGTGACCTATGAAGACCTCATAAGAACCATAAATCTATTCTCAAAACTCGAACCCATTAAAGCAGTGTTATTCTCCAACTCAGTACTAAATGGTGATGAAATGGAACTGGCATGTAGTAGAGACATGCTGTGGGAAGAAAGCATGCAGGGCTACAACAAAAAGAATGTTGGAATGTACGATCCACTACCTGAAACCATCGATGAACTTCTGAACTACATGCTGAGAACCAGCATATACTGCACAGAAAAGGATGGTAAATACATCAACTTCCCACCAAGGCTGATAACAGAATTTTATCAGGAGGAAACCATATACGGTGAGTATTATCAGGATGGAAACTACCATCCAATAACCTTCAAACCCAACGGAACAGACTTTGGATATCTAAGATCATTTAAATTTGAAGATCTGACCTTCAGGGGCACAATAGAATTTAGAAGCGTATGCACACAACCTGTAAAAGAAACAATGACAGCCCATTCATTCCACATGGGACTCATAAACCAGTTAGATGAATTAAATCAGATATTTGAATCAGATACAGCCTTATTCAACCAGGAATTCACCCTAACAGAACTCAGAAATCAGATGGTAAGGTTTGAATTACCAGACCATGTTGACAAAAACCAGCTAAAGAAATTAACAGTGAATGTTCTAGACCTGGCGAGCCAGGGTTTAAAATCCAGAGGTTACAACGAAGAAAAAATGTTAAAACCCCTATATAAACGGGCTAAATTACTTGAAAATCCAGGCCAACAACTAATAAAACATCTGAAATCTGGCGGAGAAATCGAAGACAAAATTCACCAATATGCCCAGCTTTAAATTAGCCAAACAAAACCACAATGGGAGCAAATTTACAAAACAAACAACCAAGAATTGGGCTACTGTCAGGAATACATAAATCTGAATAAGATATCGTATAAAGTTCACACAAACTGTAATTCATTGAGAGTTGCTACGTGCAAATGTCCTTGGCAGAAATGGATCCATTAGATCTGATACCCGACAGAGGGCAGTGAAACAATAGTAAGTTTATTTAGTGAACTAATCAATGAATGATTAAAGAATTTTTAAAAAAATTTAGAGTTCTTTTTATTTAAATGACATATAAATTAAAAACTCTATCATTAATCCTGTTTAAGTTAATAACTACTTAGATATTTAGATTTCAATTATAAGGTGAATTAATGAATACTAAACGTTTGATCGAGACATTTTTAGATTTAATTTCTATTTACAGTCCATCCCTTCAAGAGAGATATGTTTGTGATTATTTAACTCAAAAACTGGAAGAACTTGGTTTTGAAGTTCAAGAGGATCTTGTGGGTGAACAGATAGGTGGTAACAGTGGAAATCTCTACGGCTACCTAGAGGGTGATGAATCATTGGAACCTCTTCTATTTTGTGCACACATGGACACTGTTGAACCAGCACGTGGGAAAAAGGTAATTTTTCATGATGATGGAATGATAACTTCAGATGGGAAAACCATACTAGGTTCAGATGCATTGTCAGGAGTATCAGCAATACTTGAGGCAATAACAACCATAAAGGAAGAAAACAAAAATCATCGCCCAATAGAAGTGCTGTGCTGCGTGGCTGAAGAGATATACGGGCTTGGATCGAAATTTTTCGACTACAGCGTAGTTAAATCAAAGGAATCATACACACTGGACCTATCTGGTGATGTGGGATCAGCAGCTTTTAAGGCACCATCTCTATTAACCTTTGACATGATAGTTGAGGGAAAATCAGGTCATTCAAACTTCAAATCGAAAAACACAGTTAATGCTATAATTGTGGCTTGTAATGCAGTTTCACAGCTAAAAACAGGGAAGATTGACACGAGATCAACCATGAACATAGGACTCATACAGGGAGGTCGTGCACCCAACATAATCCCTGACCTCTGTGCAGTTAAGGGAGAAATAAGGAGCTTCTCAAATGATGAAACTTACGTACTTTTGGATGAAGTTATAAAACTCTTCACCAGAGTTACAGAAGAATATGGGGCCAAACTCGAGGTTAACTATGAAATGCACATAGAGGCATATGAAACACCGTTGAACCATCCAGTTGTCATGAGATTTCAGGAAGTCTGTGAAAAACTAGATATTCCATGCAGACTATGCTCAACCTTCGGAGGAAGTGACAATAATAACATAGAACAGCACGGAATAAAAGGACTGGTATTAGCCGCAGCAATGAATAGCTGTCATTCTAATGATGAGTACACATCTGTGAGTGAATTAGAACGCATCACTGAAGTCACAATTGAACTAATGAAGGGTGAAATAAAAAAACCCAGAAAACTCAATAGCTACGAAATATAAGAAAATCATTTGAAAGACTTCTATAGAACATAAACGCATTTATAAAAAATGGACACAGTTTTAACAGTACAAATTACTTTTTTTCATGATTAACTCTGTCCATTTTCTTTTACACCTATAAATTCTGGAGTTCGTGACCCTTGGACCGTATTTTTGAAGGAATTTCTGTGAAGCTGCCCTTGATTTAATCCTTTAGATCGGAAATAGAATCTTTATCCTTGGAAAATATGAAAACAGCACCTCCTCCACCTGCTCCCAGTGGAAAAACTACACAGTTGTGGTCTTCAGCCTCATGCCAAATATCGACTGATCCCTTCATATAATCTGCGCATAAATCAGCACGTATCCTGCGATATTCTGCAATGGATTCATGAACTTGGCCCCAGTTGTGCAGTCTCAAACCTTCC
>WASR01000322.1 GCA_009712615.1 Methanobacterium sp.
AATTAAATCAGTTGAACTGACACCGTTTACCAAGATGTCAGCTTCGATATATGGAATATTAGGTTTTATTGCAGCAGTTGTTATACTGGTTGCAATGACCATTGTCCAGGTCACAGGAGTTGCATCTCAGATCGGGTCATTCAACGTGGTAACAGGAATTGGAATACCATTGATCATACTCCTTCCAATACTTGGATTTTTCACTACAATTGCAGTGAGTTTCTTCTCAGTCATACTCTACAACGCACTTGTACCTAGATTGGGCGGAATAAAACTAGACTTAAATGGAACTGAAATAGTAAAAATTCCAGAAGTATCATTTGCACTCATACTCGCAGCCATAAGTGCAATATGGGCCTTCATAGCAGGACTTGTACTTGCAGCAGTTGCTTCACCAATCATTTCAATCATAGGATCAACACCCGATGCAACAGGTATAGCAGCAAACTTCACAAACATCACAGGATCAGCCATACCATCAGGTACAAATTTCGGTGCAATCGGAATAATACTGTCTGTGGCCCTCATAGTTGGACTGCCAATACTCGCATTTGTGTTTACATTCATAGGTAACGCATTATTTGCAATATTCTACAACTACATCGTAACCAGAGTTGCTAAAATAAACATCGAATTTGCAACCATCAGAGACACACTCCATGAAATCAAACACATACCAGTCATTCCAACTGCACTGGCTGTTGCACTGGTGTACCTACTCCTTGGAATCATATCAGGTATCCTATCACACAACTACACAGAGTTCATAAGTAACTTCATAATCTACTTCATAGAAACAGCACTGATAGCAATACTCTACAACTACCTGGCACCAAAGATAGGTACAGTAAAATTAGATCTCGAATAAATATTTGGATCTAATTTTCAAATATTCTTTTTTTCTAAATATTATCAGGGGGGTTATTTATTGAAAGCTGTTATATGTACCAAGTACGGCCCACCAGAAGTTTTAAAACTTGTGGACCTTAAAAAACCTGCTCCCATGAACGATGAAATTTTGATAAAAGTCCATGCAACCACAGTCACATCAGCAGATATCAGAATAAGGGGATTTATAGTGCCTGCATCTTACTGGATACGTCGTGGTTATTTAAACATAAAAAAACTGAAACAAACTAATGCTATCATGCAACACATGTGTAACCCAATCCACATCATTTTTTTAAAAATATTTCAATTTCATGTATGGAAGACCATTATATAAAATAAATAAAAAAATCATGTGAATAAACATTTTGCAACCGATTCTCCCATACATACAGGAAACAATCGTACATTCCCACCTTGATTATGTATTGTTTCAATTTTTACGCCATATTTGAGTAATATTTGTATTTTCACCCTGCATGGTGTAATAGAAAACTTTAATAGTTATGATAGTGAATGTTATGTATTGGACTTATGATCCATGAAAATTATTTTTTACTTTGGGGGCCCGTAGCTCAGTCTGGCAGAGCGCTCGGCTCTTAACCGAGTTGCCGCGGGTTCAATTCCCGTCGGGCCCGTTCATATATTATTGATACTATTTTTTTTCTAATCACAATCCATCCACATACTCTTAATTAACCATAGAATACAAAGTGAAAAACAGCCTTTATCATGATAGTAATGGGATGATTCATTTTGGAAACTCATGAATTTAAAAGAATTGGAATAATGGGTGCAGGTTCTCTAGGCATCGTACTCGGCGCTTATATTGCAGAGCAAAGACAGGTAGATCTAATTGTTTCAAGCAAAGGAACTCGTGATGCACTAAATACCAATGGTGCACGTGTAGTTGGAAAAATTAATAAGACAGTTCCTGTAAATGCCCTGCGTGCACAGGATATGGAAGGAACCTATGACCTTTTTTTGTACATGGTAAAACAGACAGCAAACAGTACTGCCATCCCCATGATGCTGGACCATTCCCATGACCAGACAGTGGTGTGCACATTTCAAAACGGCCTGCCTGAACTTGCAGTGTCTGAAGCCTTCACCCCGGATCGTACAGTTGGTGCACCTGTATCCTGGGGCGCTACCTCACTTGAACCCGGTGTTTCCATGCTCAACACACCCATCAATGAAGCTTATTTTGCACTGGGCAGCATGACACAAGAGGGGAGTAAATATTTACCGAGCATAAAAAATATTCTCGAACTCATGTGTACCGTACACACCTCAGACGATCTTTTGAGTCTTCGATGGTCTAAATTAGTTATTAACACTGTGATGACCGGAACAAGCACTGCAATTGGAGGTTCTTTTGGTAAGGTGTTTGATAATGATTGGGCGTTAAAAAGGGCTGCATATGTTGGGCGAGAAACTATAAAAGTTATTTCAGCAAGTGGGGTGTCAATGGGAAGTGGAGAGCTGGACTTCTCAAAAATATTTTCATTTGAGGGTGATGAAACAATTTCAAAGACCATGGACAGCATCAAAAAATTGTGGGGTGGCTCAAGACAAGCTGTGGCATCGATGCGGCAGGATCTTCTAAAGGGAAGGAAATGTGAAATTGATTCAGTCAATGGAATTGTGGTTGATGTTGGTAAGAAACATGGAGTGCCCACACCAATGAACGATCTCATAGTGGATATCATACATGCAAAGGAAGCTGGGACTATACAAGTTAATGCATCCTGTAAATCCCTGTTTGAGGCTAAACTTGCAGAAATTGAAGCTGCATCAAATGTTGCAGATCATATTCACTGATTTTCTGGAAAATTAATTTATTTACCGGTCTTGTAGCTAAATAAGCCCTATGTCACTTTAATAATCAGTATCTAAAGAGTTTTACTCGAAACAAAGTAATGGATGGACTACCACACTATATTAAAAACCTCGAAGCAAATAAAAAGTTAATTATACATTATTGGATATAAATAAGTATTAACATGATGGGGAGGTTTTAGTGTGGTGGGAACTAAATATTGTTCTAATTGTGGACAACAAATTGATGAAGAAGTGGAGATTTGTCCGGAATGCGGTGTTAGACAGGCAGTGCCGGTTTACAGGGAGGTTGTTTATCAACAAAAAAATCCTGGGCTTGCAGCTGTATTATCAGCATTATTCGTTGGATTTGGACAGATATATAATGGTCAAATAGCTAAAGGATTATTAATGATGGTTCTTTATTTCTTTTCAATACTTCTGGTCTTGGTAGTTATAGGGTTAATAACAACTCCACTCATCTGGATATTTGGTATTTATGATGCCTACAATACAGCCAAGGGAATAAATGCTGGAGAAATTACGGTTTAATCATCAACTATTTTTTTTGTTAGCTTCTTTTGTGGTCGTATC
>WASR01000283.1 GCA_009712615.1 Methanobacterium sp.
CTCTTAATATAAATCTAGAATTATTAATCGGAATATTAATTTACAAAAATCTAGAAAATTCTGACTATTCCTCTTTTTCATCAAGCACAGCATAGAACCCATCTGTATCAGCATACAATGGTTTGAAACCGTGTTCACGTGATTTTTCCATGGTTTTCTGGAGAAAATCCCGTCCCCATGCCGTTATAGCTTCTGAACATTCGATACTGTACCATCTAAATGTGCTGTGGTTGTAAAGTCCGTAGATAGTGTTGGTGAGTCTTTTAAATGCTTCCTGCCTGAAGTTTAGTATCTGGAGTTCCCTGGTATCAGTGGTCTGTGCCATGATTTTTTTGACATTTCTCCTGTTTTCAAGGAGTTCCACAACCACAGATGGGATGAATCCCTGTGGAGTTTTTTTAAACTTGTACCCAAATTCTGGTGTTACATGTGAGTCCTGAGTTTCTGTGAGTGTGTCTGGTGAGATGTTTTTAGCCACAATTATGCTGGGGTACAGGCTTCTAAAGTCGAAGTAGTGGATGTTTCTGTGTAGGCCCTGTACTGGTTCTTCTACGTAGCCACCCACCACATCCCTTAGGTAGTTTCCAAACTTGTTTGGGGCCATCCTTCCCGATTCAAAGGCCTTCCTTATGAGGTACCATTCAACCTGTTTTCCACTGCCCATCCTTGAAACATCGAAGAGTGGCTGGCCCACTATCCTTGTGAGTTCTATGCTCAATGGCAGCATCTTCTCCCCTATTTTTGTGACTGCTTCAACATCTGTCATGGCATATTTGAAGAGGGTTTCCAGTCTTTCTCCCCCTTCATGGAAGCTTGTGTGGATTTCATGGTCTGGGATGTCCAGCTTATCTGCACCGAATAGTTCCTTGTACACCCTTTTGAGGGTGTGGTGCTCCAGGGGCAGGTGTCTTCGAAGGTTTGAGTAGAGGTCTATGTGTACCCTTCCCCTCACAGTTGCAGCATTTCTGCGGCCGTTGTACCTGATCCTGAGTTTGGATCCATCCACCCCCATTTTAAGTGGTACACCTAGTTTTTCTGCCCTGCCTGTTAGGTATGGGAAGTCGTACCGGTCTGAGTTGTAGCCCAAGAGAATATCCGGATCTTCAGAATGTACAGTGTCGATGTAGCTCTTTATGAGTTCTTCCTCTGTGGCTACTGTTTCCACAAATTTCTGGTCGGATTCCCTGGTTGAGATGATTTTTTGAAGGCCCTGGTTACTTGAAAGGCTCACCATTATTATGGGGTCTGTCTCGACCTTGGGTGTTCCATGGGCTGCTGAGGCTTCGATGTTGAAACTCAGTAGTTTGAGTTTCTCTTTGTTTAACCCCTTATCTCGAGGTTGATCCTGGATTTCGAAGATGCACCTTCCATTGTCCATGTTTTTTATGGTTTTACCCTTAACTTCCACCATGTTCATGGGGTGCAGATCATGGTCTATGAGGTACCTCCTGTAAAATGGTATGTCGTACTCCCGTATTTCCTTGACAGATTTGAGGTTTTTCAGTTCCTTTTTTAATTTGTGTATGTCGTAGGGGTGTTTCATGGTGAGTTTTAGAAAGTCTTTGATTTCTCCATTGTCCTGCTTTGATATTTTTTTTATGTTTAAAAGGTTTAATTTACCAAGTTCGTTTTTACAGAGGGTTATGTTATCTGTGTGGATGTATATGTATGGTTTGAATGTTTTGTGGTGTGCTGTTATTGTTCTGTTGTTTTCACCAATCTGTCTACCAAATAGTCTTATGACTGCTTCTCCCTTCTGTGTGATGTAATCAATGTCTAAGAGCACGAATTTTTTAGTCTCCATATAGGATTTACTTTATTGTGTATTGGTAATATACCTTTTCAAGGTTGTATTACTTCTCATATGCTCTCTACCTCAATTTCCATGACCTTTGAGTGTTATATTATATCTTTATCCAAATAGTGGGGAAGGTGAATTTATTATGAGAGTGAGTGAGGGAGTGACCAGGGGGAAGATGGCAGAGCTTGCAAATCCTGAAATTTTCAGGGATCGTGAGGAGGTTATTGTGTTTACAAGGGATGAATTCAATCGTATTTACAGATCCATGATGACTGAGATCGATCATATAAACAGGATCCATCTCTACCTCGATGAATATGAGTCATGGAAGTTGATGGGCTACTGGCCTAAAATTATGGAACGGGTTTACATCCTTGACAGGAACATGGATGCCCTGTTGAGGAAGGAACCATTACAGTGTTACCTTGATGCATTCCTCGAGAGTTCAGTTGAAACATTTAGCAGGGAAGTTGTAGCATCTAAGGGGAAGCTGTCAGTAAAGGACATGCTTCCAATATAACACCACCATATTTTTAGGGAGATGTTAATTTTATGCGTTACAGCTACGGTATACTCGACAGGAAAATGATACTGCTCTACCAACCCCAACTATTTCTTAAAAACAATGATATTCTGATATTCCCAACCCGAGAGTTTCATAAATGGCACGGAGATATAAAGGAGTACCTCGATGGCCTCTACCAGATTCAACTCAGATCCGGAAAGTATAAAAAACCATTATCCCTGGATATGAACGATTTCAACCTGGCAACTGCAGTTTTAAACAATATCACAAACGAAGTTAACGATCTCTTCGACGAAGACAACATGTTAAACCTGTCCTACCACTACGTGTCCACATTGGATGATAAGTACAAGAAAATGGTTGGAAACAGCTACACCACCGATATGAAGAGGTGCGACACCAAGATACTGTTAAAACCCAGGATCACACCATGGATGAAAGAAAAACATGTACTGGAGTTGGTGGATGAAGTGAGCCAGGAGGTTGCAGAGATCAAAAAATCGAAGAACTTGATAAATTAACGTTTAACGTATAAATAATTCTTAATCTAAAAAAAATAGGAATAAAAGACATTAACCTGGAGGATTGCATATTTTACATGGACGATAACCTGAACTTTTTGCATCTTCAACACTGCTGAAAGTTATTAGATTTTCACTATGTATTCTTTTAGCAGCTGAACACCATGGATAATGAAAAACATCAGAATTTACACTTCCCACAAATGTCCCACAACTTTCCGAAGAAGAACTACTTGAATCGGTAGCTTGATTATCTACATTCGAACTCGATGAACTCGAATTGTTCAAAGTATTTTGGACATTTTGTGCTGGGTGTGCTGTGGAAGTATTATTTGTACTGTAAGACGGACTTGTAGTGTTATTATCTGTACTCGTACATCCCGCTATTCCTATTACACCTACAATCAAAATTAAAACTAGACTAATTGCTTTTATATTCAATTTTAATC